>JAHDHJ010000066.1 GCA_020631375.1 Saprospiraceae bacterium
AGACAAGAAATCGGGCTTGATAGCCTGTTGCTATTAAACCCGATTTTTTAAATCCGTATAATCCATTTTCCATTTTATATAATTATTTAAGTAATTTTTTAAACTAAGTGGTCTATGATTTCATCAGTATTGTCATCATCTCCTTCTATTTGGAAAACGTCTTGGAAAGCATAATAATATGCGAAATACGCTACAGGAAGTGTAAAGAAAAAACCAATGCAACATAGGAATATCCCTAACTCTGCAACTATACCGGATACAAATCCGAATAGAAAAACTGTCAAAAGGTTATTACGAATAATTCCTGCACTAGCTTTCATTGCTTCCATAGGTTC
Organism: Saprospiraceae bacterium; assembly: GCA_020631375.1. Classification (GTDB taxonomy): domain Bacteria; phylum Bacteroidota; class Bacteroidia; order Chitinophagales; family Saprospiraceae; genus JAHDCE01. Next base: position 336 of record JAHDHJ010000066.1, read on the forward strand.
CATTCTTGCAAATACAATAAATTGGAGAGAGAAAAAAGTTAAAAGGCTTCCAATAATCAGAGCTAAAATTAATACAAGGTATGCTAGAAAAGCAAGAAGTGCGAAAATACCTGAATATTCAGCCATTGCAACTAGGATTCCTATTGGTATTAAACCTATGATAAGAAAACCAATTGTAAATAAAATATTTAAAATCAAATACATAAAAATTGGTCCGCCATGGTCAAAGCCTTTGAACAATGAATTAATTTCAAATCGTTTTCCTTCTACTCGTTCTTCATATTTCCCTATGAATAAACCTGCCAGTAGCCAAGGAGCAAGAAAGCCTAAAAAAATGAAGACCAATCCAATTAAAAATGTATTACCTACATCACTAGTGGCATCTTTCCATGCCCTTCCGATTGTAGTGGAAATGTTTATGTCGAATTTTCTTTTTTCAGAGATAAACCTTTGGATTTTTTCCCTACTGAGGGAATTTCTATAATTACTCATTTGAAAGTTGGTTTTTCATTTGATGAATAAAATTGATATTTATAAATTAATAATACGGGGAATTAAGCCAAATCTAAATTATTTAAGACAAAAAAAGAGCTACATTCGATAAATGCAGCTCTTTTTTACTTTATTAGCTTGAACTATCTTTAATTTAGTTCAATAATTCATAAATGCCGGCGATTCCCTGACCACCACCTACACAGGCAGTAACCATTCCGTATTTCTGTTTCCTTCTTCTCATTTCACCGAACAATTGAGTACTCAATTTCGCTCCAGTACATGCCAAAGGATGTCCCAATGCAATCGCTCCACCATTCACATTCACCTTTTCGGGATCTAATCCTGCTGTTTTTATAACAGCTAAAGATTGTGCAGCAAATGCCTCATTCAATTCTATTTGGTCAATGTCATTCAATTTCAAACCGGCTTTTTTCAAAGCTTTGGGAATTGCAGCACAAGGACCTATACCCATGTATAATGGTTCGACTCCGGCGACAGAACAGGATGCCATTCTGGCAATAGGTGTCAATCCCAATTCTTTCACCATATCACCTGACATAACACAAACGAATGCGGCACCATCAGACATTTGGGAAGAATTCCCCGCAGTCACCGAACCTCCTTGGGCAAAGACAGCCCTCAAACGAGCCAATCCTTCCTTAGTCGTACCTCTGCGGACACCTTCATCCATAGCTACTGTCCATTCCTTTTCTTTACGCTTATTATCTTCGACATAAACTTGTTTTACCGTTACAGGAACGATTTCATCATTGAAATATCCGGCATCAATAGCAGCAGCGGCTTTTATATGGGAATTCACAGCGAACTCATCTTGTGCATCCCTGGAAATATCATATTTATTAGCAACAGCTTCCGCTGTCAATCCCATCCCAACCACATAATCGGGTGTATTGGAAGCTACTTGATATGATGGAGCCAGTTTATAACCGGTCATGGGAATCATACTCATGTTCTCCGTTCCTCCGGCAATATAACAATCGCCCATTCCCGCTTGTATTTTCGCAACAGCAATGGAAATGGTTTCCAAACCAGATGCACAGTAACGGTTCACGGTCATTCCGGGGACTTCCTTTCCCAATGCTCTCATTGAAATCTGACGACCGATTTGTAATCCTTGTTCCCCTTCCGGATTCGCACAACCCACGATTACATCGTCAATACGTGTAGGATCCAATTCAGGTAAACTTGCAGCCAAATGTTTTACCACATCCACTGCCAAATCATCAGAACGATAAAAACGGAATCCGCCTTTTTTGGCTCTTCCTACTGCTGATCGATATGCTTTTACTATATATGCTTCTTGCATTTTAATAAGATTTTAGTATTTAGATTTTAGTATTTAGACAAAAATTAAGTATTGATACTAGATTTAAGACCTCTAATCATTTTTTGTACTTCGTCGATTTTTACAATACAATTTTCCATTTGATTCTGATTAAAATATCCTAAATCAAAGGCTAAAATTATCTGTGTTTCCAATTCACTACTAGAGCCTTGAGCAATATCCAAAAAATGCGATAACTGCTTATTAGAACCTCTTCCACAACCTTCGGCTATGTTAGAAGGGACAGAAACGGCAGCTCTTCTGATTTGATTTGTAAGTCCAAACAATTCCTCTTTAGGAAATGTATTTGTAATCTTATAAATATCCTTAACTAATATTCTTGATTTTTGCCAAACCTTTAATTCTTTAAAATTATGCATGCTATTAATTTTTTTAGACGCTAGTATTTAGACAGAGACATCTAGTATTTGTCTAAAGTCTAAATACTAGCATCTAAAATCTAATTACGCAACGGTTTATTCGTCTGTAGCATATGTTGGATTCTTTCCAGAGTTTTCTTTTCACCACAAAGGCTTAGGAACGCTTCACGCTCAATATCCAAAAGGTATTGTTCAGAAACTTTCTGAGGACCGGTAAGGTCTCCACCACAAAGAACAAATGCTATTTTATTAGCAATCTTAATGTCATGTTCAGAAGCGAATTTTCCTAATTTCAAGGAATGGGATGCCGTATATAAAGCAGCTAATCCGGTTCTACCTAATACGTCGATATTGGTTCTAGCCAAAGGTTGGACATAATTAGGAGACAATTCCAATACTTTCTTTTTGGCTTCACCAATGTTACGGGCAGTATTCACGACTACACTATCCTTATTGCCCAAATAGCCTAATTTGAAAGCTTCATGGGCAGAAGTGGCCACAGAAGCCATTGCCAAAGTTTTGAATTTTTCTATCAATGTAGGGATTTGAACATCTCCCTCAACGAAACCATCAGAAGCCCGCAAAGCGAATTCCTTAGTCCCGCCACCTCCGGGAATCAAACCTACACCAACTTCAACCAAACCAATATAAGATTCCGTAGCACAAACCGCAGCATCACAATGCATGATGGTTTCACATCCGCCACCAAATACATAACCTTGGGTCGCAGCTACTACGGGAATGCTTGAATATCTACAACGCATTGTTGTTTGTTGGAAAGCATTGACAGCAAAATCCAATTCTTCGAATTCTTGCTGGTAAGCCATCATTGCGATAGCCATAAGATTTGCCCCCACAGAGAAATGTTCAGCATTGTTTCCAATAACCACACCTCTCCATCCTTCGTCTTCAGCCAATTGGATGACCTCATTGATTCCAGTCAAGACACCTTCTCCTATGGAGTTCATCTTGGAACGGAATTCCAGACATAAAACACCATCACCAATATCATGGGCTACAGCTTCGGCATTTTCATAGACTAATTTCTTAGTTGAACGAAGATTATCCAAGACAATGAATTGCTCCGCACCCGGAACAGGTAAGTAGGATTTAGAAGCTTTATCATAATAATGATTCACTCCATTTTCCAATTTATAGAAAGTATCATTTCCGGCAGCTACCATATCATGGACCCATTGGGCAACAGTCAAGCCTTCCTTTTCCGCTGCTTCAATTCCCGCTTTCGCTCCGATCATGTCCCAATATTGGAATGGACCCTGATCCCAAGCAAATCCGGCACGTAAGGCATCATCTATTGAATATAAATTATCAGAAATTTCAGGTATTCTATTGGATACATAAGCGAAAAGACCTGCCAATGACCGTTGAACCAATGTAGCAGCCTTATCATCATGTTTGAAGAATGTTCTGATACGACCGGATAAACTGTCTATTTGTTTTACTGCATCAAGTGATGGAAAACTGACTTTTTGCTTAGGGCGATATTCTAATTTGTTCAAATCCAAAGCAAGGATGATTTTCCTTCCTTTCTCATCTTTTTCATTGGTTTTCTTATAGAAACCTTGTCCTGATTTGTCTCCGAAGAATTTATTCTCTTCTAGGAATTTGGTATATTTTGGAAATTCAAAAGCACCTACTTGTTCATCATCCTTACAACGATCCATGATGGTTCCCACTACTTTGGCAGAAGTATCATGACCTACCAAGTCCCCTAGGCGGAAAACACCCGTTCTTGGACGGCCCATCGGAGTTCCTGTTACCTTATCCACTTCTTCGATGGTCATATCCAACTCGGAAGTCAATTGGTAAATCTTTGCCATTGCATAGACACCTACACGGTTAGCTATGAATGCCGGAGTATCCTTACACAAAACTGTAGTTTTACCCAAATATCTATCTGCATAATCCATAAGGAAATCCACGACTTCCGAACTGGTATCCGGTGTTGGGATTACCTCAAATAATTTCAAATAGCGTGGAGGATTAAAGAAGTGTGTTCCGCAAAAATTCTTCTTAAAATCATCACTTCTTCCCTCAGCCATCAGATGGATAGGAATACTGGAAGTATTGGAAGTGACCAAAGCACCAGCTTTGCGATACTTTTCTACATTTTCAAAAACTTGTTTCTTAATGTCAAGTCTTTCTATGACAACTTCTATGATCCAATCGCAATCTGCGATGTCTTTCATATTGTCATCAAAATTGCCCACTTTGATTCTGTCAGCAAAACCTTTGCTATATAATGCGGCAGGTTTGGATTTCAGTAGGGCTTTTTTAGCAGCATCTACTATTGAATTCCTTTTTCTAGGGTCTTTCTTTTCTTCGTCACTAAGGTTGAAAGGAACGATGTCAAGCATCAATACATCTAGCCCGATATTGGCATAATGCGCTGCGATGCCTGCTCCCATTACTCCGGAACCCAGTACGGCGACTTTCTTGATTTTTCTACTCATCTTTTGATTGGATGTGGTTTTTGATTGAGCCTCTAAGGTAGGCGTTTCCATATTATGAGAATTTTATGTTGAGAATTATTTTCAGAATATACTATTGCTAACAACATATGCATTAAAATAGTTAGCGAATTTTCGCTATTTATGCAAAAGTAATGATTGTAAAGGGAAAACGCAAACGAAATATGATTCTAATTTCATATTAAATGGCAAAGATTATTCTAGTTGCGTAGCGATTTTTGCTTTTATAACATTAAGAAGATATGAATTGGTCAAATATTATACGTTTACAAGTAATTTTGAATTGTATTATCTACCAAGAGATTTGTTTGCAGTACTTTTGCGTTAATAATTAGATATTAAACGATACTATGATAATGTGGAAGATAAGAAAGACAGCTTTAAATGTTATCCTTTATATTTTGTTTTGCAATATGCTATTAATCAGCGAAATGAAAGCCACCCATTTTATGGGAGGGGAAATAACATACCAATGCTTGGGTGGAAATAATTATAAGATCAGCCTTACCGTTTATAGGGATTGTAATAGTGGTGCTTCTTTTGAGGATGCTGAAGCCATCAAAATTACTACAGAAAATTGTAATGGGTTCGAGAAAACCGTTGCTTTGGAAATAGCGGAAACATTTCCTATGGTCATCACTCCCTTATGTGATCAGGTTGTGGACGCTTGTGACTCGCCACAAGGGGCTTATGGTGTCCAACAATTCAAATACGAAGCTAATGTAGATTTGCCTAACAATTGTGAAAAAATTATAGCAGCCTATAGGAATTGTTGTAGGAGCGCTGCTATTTCTACCTTATTAATACCAGCGAATGAAGATTATTATATAGGAGCTGTTATCAATACTAAAGATGTGAATTGTAATTCCTCCCCAACTTTTAACAATAATCCCACACCATTTTCGTGTGTGGGGCAAGAGGTGAACTATAATCATGGTGTAACGGATTTGGATGGGGATGAATTGGTTTTTAGTTTGGTGGATTGTTCAGATGCGCTTGATAATCCTGTGGAATATGCCGACCCGTTTTCTGGTACGAATCCTTTATTGGCAAGTAATATTTCCATAGACCCCGGGACAGGAGCAATTTCCTTTGTTCCAACTGCATTGCAAGTTGGGATTATTTGTGTTATGGTGGAAGAATTCAGGAATGGCATAAAAATAGGAGAAGTGGTTCGGGATATTCAATTTACAGTTTTAAATTGTGGTACTAATACCATTGATGAAAATATTTTACCCATCTTATCGGGAATGGATGGAACAGCGGATGCCTCAGGGACAACAGGATCTTTTAATACTTCGGTATGTTTTGACATTCCTGTTTGTTTTGAAGTCGAAGCATTTGATTTGGATGGACATTTATTGGAACTGTCTTGGAATGAAAGCTTAGATGGAGCTACTTTTATTGTAACTGGGAACGGTACGACTTCTGCTAGTGCAGAATTTTGTTGGACACCGACAGCGGATGATACAGGTTTGAATTTCTTTACACTAACTGTTTTAGACGATGCTTGTAATATTCGAGGCTCGAATACTTATACATTTTCTATTGATGTAATAGCTGATGTACTGGACTTTGATTATGTCCAAGATACCGTTAGTTGTATAGGAGGAAATGATGGTTCGGCTTCTATCACTATAAATCAATCCCTAAGCAATCCAACAATCACTTGGCCCACGACTCCTCCTCAATCGGGTCTTTCCGCCTCCAATTTAACTGCAGGAACTTATCAGGTAATTGTTGAGGATGCTTCTTTGACATGCCCCAAAGTTCCCATAGAAATTGTAATAGCAGATCATGGTCAAATTGAAATTACTCTAGATAGTTTATTGACTAAAAATATTTCTTGCGGTGGTTATAGTGATGGTACTTTAAGTGTAAATGTTTCCGGAGGAAGACCTCCTTATCAATTTCTCTGGTCAAATAATGAAACCGGATTGACAATAGATAATTTAACCCTAGGCACCTATACTTTAACCGTAATAGATTCCGAAGGCTGTGAATATTCCAATTCATTTTCATTGACAGAACCTGATCCCATTGTCCTGAATTATGTAACAAGTGATTATAATGGATTTGGAGTGAGTTGTAGAGGAGGGAATGATGGCTTTATAAATTTAAGTCCAAGTGGTGGGACAGCACCCTATATGATAGCTTGGTCAACGGGGTCAAATGATGGGAATTTGGCTGATCTAATGAGCGGCAATTATCAAGTTACGGTGACAGATGCCCAAGCTTGTGTTGATACATTGGATATTTTATTAAGTGAACCTAGTTCCCTGAATTCTACCTTATCTAGTTTGCCAACAACTTGCTATGACAATTCCGAAGGTACAATCATAATTGAAAATATAAATGGAGGAGTTCCGGATTATGGGTGGTCATTCATAACTGATTCGTATGTTCCAATAGATACATTTCCCGTTCACATAGGAAGCCAATCAAGGGGAGAAAAAATAATTTATTTCCAAGATGATGTCGGCTGCATTTATCAAGATACCGTTTTTGTAGGTTCTCCCGATTCACTTTATGTTGATGTAATCCCAGCGGATACCCTAATGTTTTTAGGAGAAGAAACCTTAATTTCATTTAATACGAATTCAACAGATAATTATGAATTTATTTGGGAATCCAATGTTCCTATGGAATGTGATTCTTGCCCATTTTTTAATTATGCTCCCTTAGGACTTACTGTATTCGATATTGAGATTACTCAAAATGAATATGCTTGCAAAGCATACGGTCAGGTAATTATTAGAATTTACGAAAAGAATTTCATTATCGTACAAAACGTATTTACACATAATGAGGATGGATTTAATGACAAATTAATTGTTTATGGAAATTCTGAAGCGATTTCTAATATTAATTACTTCAGGGTTTTTGATCGTTGGGGAGCTTTGGTTTTTGAACAGGAAAATTTTCAACCTAATGATATTTCAATAGGATGGGATGGTACATTTGGTGGAAAAGAAAAGGCATCCGCTGTTTTTATTTATAGTTTGGAAGTTAAATATATCAATAATGACATTAAATTATTTTCCGGGGATATTACTTTGGTAAGATAAATTATCATTACAATTGGAAAATTAAAGGGAAGCCATATTTTTGGAGATATATGAGTCACCGAAAAATCATACACATAGATATGGATGCTTTTTATGCTTCCGTAGAACAAAGGGATAATCCTGAACTTCGGGGGAAGCCTGTTGCTGTAGGAGGCGGAGGAAGGAGGGGAGTGGTTGCCGCTGCAAGTTATGAAGCAAGAAAATTCGGAGTGCGATCCGCCATGCCGGGATATAAGGCGAAAGAACTTTGTCCGCAAATTATTTTCGTCCGATCTAATTTTAGTGCATACAAAAAAGCATCGCAGGAAATCCGGGAAATTTTCCAAGAATATACGGATTTAATAGAACCCTTATCTTTGGATGAAGCATTTTTGGATGTGACAGAAAATAAAAAAGGAATGCTTTCCGCTACTTTAATAGCCAAAGAAATAAGAGAACGTATTTTTGAAAAAACCAAACTCACTGCTTCCGCAGGAATTTCCATTAATAAATTTTTAGCCAAAATCGCTTCTGATATTAATAAGCCTAATGGTCAAAAATTAATCGCTCCGGAAGATGCATTGGAATTCTTAGAAAAACTTCCGATAGAGAAATTTTTCGGCATAGGAAAAGCGACTGCCGAAAAAATGCATCGCTTGGATATCAGGACAGGAAAGGATCTTAAAAGTAAAGAAAAAATCGAACTTGCCCGATGGTTCGGGAAATCTGGAATTTGGTATTATCATATTGTCAGGGCTGAAGACAATAGGGTAGTGAGACCCCACCGAATCCGTAAATCTGTAGGTGCGGAAAATACTTTTTTCAATGATTTGAATACTGTAGAATCTATGGTTGAAGCCATTCAGCCTATCGTTAATAAAGTTTTTGAAAGGTTGTCTGCAATAGACCGTTTTGGGAGAACCTTAACTTTAAAAATAAAATACAAGGATTTTTCTACTATTACACGAAGCATTTCTTTTCCCCATGAAATTAATGACTTGGAAATGATGAGAAATGAGTGTGAAATTTTAATTCGGGAAAATATTCACAAGGGAGATGAAGTCAGACTTTTAGGAATTACGGCTTCTAATTTAACGGGTACTTTTTTACATGGGGAACAATTGGAATTACCATTTCCCATAGAAATTATAGATTGAAAAATAATTATTTTTTTATGTAAGCCGAATTAGAGATTTTGGAAATGTATATGGCATTTCTTGAAGAGTGTAGCCTTGGATTAATAAATTTCTAATATACTCTTAATTTATTTTGTATAGAAATTGTATTTACTTGGGAATGGAGTTCCAATATTGAAGAGAATAAAATAAGGGCTAATAAATATTTAATTTAGATGAAGCCTTATTTTTCCGCTATTAAAATATAATAATCAAAAAAGAATTGCTTGTCTTTTAATAATGTTTTCTTGATAGTAAATCCTCTATCCGTCAACATTTTTTTATATTCGTCCAAGTCATATTGGTGGGGATGGAGAATGTCTCCGGGAATCAATCTGAAAATATGTTTGAAGAAAGAATGATTATGAGCATCGATAGAACAGACCAAAGTCCCGCCTCGACTGACCGAAGCATTTAAGATATCGAAACACAAATCCAAATCGGAAACATGATTGATGGCATTCAAGCAAAAAACCTTATCATAAGGTTGGCTTAATTTGAATGACTCTAGGGGTGAATTATTAAAATTGACATTAGGATAATCAGTAGGATTGAAGTGATCCAATTTTTGTTTATAGTCATCCAATAAGGGATCTACTGCATCTACATTATTGTGATTAAAAATCATAAAAATACCGGCAGGCCCGCATCCCGCATCCAATATGCGGTCATTTTCTTTTACCTCAACTTCAGTCTCTTTTAGTAATTGGGTCCAGTAATCTTTTTTCCATTCTAAATAATCCGCTTTAGGTTTGCGTTTAAGATAGTTTTGCCACCACCTAATTTCTGCTGCCTGAGCAATTTTCCACCTTAATTTCATATATCTTAAATTAAAATCCTGCCCAATATCCATCAAATATATCGGGCAGGAAAATTAAGGTCTATTTATTTTACTAAAATCAATTCTTTTGTTAAAAATTGCCCTTGAATGTTCATTCTAAGATAATATATGCCTTTGCTTTGCTTACTTAAATCAAGTTTGAAATTAGAATCAGAAGTATTCTTATCCAAAATTTGTTTCCCTGAAATATCATATACACTAAACTCAATTGCATCTTTTATTTCCAAGTCTTCAATATTAATATTGAATATTCCTTTTGATGGATTAGGGAATACATTAATACTATTTTCTAATGTAGAAATATCTTTCACATCAGTAACTGCGCATTCTCCGGAAGCAGAACCATAAGATTCACCTATGATAAAGGGATGATACAATTCACCTCCAAAATCAGGAATGAATTGTTTAATCACATTGCCGTTTCCATTTTTTAATTGAATATAACCGGAAGTAACATTACAGCATTGGCTTGAATACCAGAATGATAATCCATCTCCAGCACCGAAACCGGGATAACCTGTATCCTTGAAGCTGAGTATATAACAGCCGGGAGAAAGATCCAAATCATCGGTATATGTTGTAGTGGCAGCCAAACTGCCTTGTATTCTTTCTGCGACAATATTCCCCTGCAGATCCTTAATCGTGTATGAATTTTCCGTAGGACGGTTATTTGTTCTGAATTCAAGCTTTAAGCCGTCTGTATAAAGAGCCGGCATTTCTACCGGTATAGTCATATTGTTATCAAAATCATACTCATCTGTAGTTCCGTTTACATCAATGGCAATTACGGTAAAATATGGATTGTCCGGATTGGGATCCGCCCAATTCAACGCAGGTAAGCTAATTTCAGCATATTCGGATGGTGCAATATTGCCACCAGTCCAAGTATATTCGCAAAAATTATGATTTAGCCCATAATAGAATTTGATAGAATTTACCGGGGCACTTCCCATGTTTTTTACTTTCACTATAGGATTATCACAAGTCGGATTATATCGTTTGTAATCATCCTTAGTGCTTGGCTGTAATATGTCATGGATTTGTATGTCATTAGTAGCATGGTAAGCACCGTAACTGATTAATTGTGCATCAAAATAGTACTTTGGCTGACTGCCTGCCCAATTCACTGTTTGGAAATCTACATTGAGGGTATTGCTCATATCCAAATCCATATGGTCTCCTAGCTCGAATTCGTTCATGGAAGACCGTTCACCAGGACACCAACCCTCCCTGGAGAAAATCCATGTTCCTCCTTGTGGCCAAGTATGACTTTCGTCACAATCATTTCTCATGACATAAACATTTCCGGAAACGTTTTGCCCATTTGCTAGGATTTGGTAATATTTTTGGCAGAATTCTGCACAGCCAGCATTATCATCAGCACCATGGCCGGATTTGTTAACCCTCAGTTTTACGCTTTCAGTACCTGTAGGAAATGTGTATTCTTTTTCGGGTATTTTCTCATTCTCTACTTCTGTAAAATTGGAATAACCCAAGGAACCGGTATAATAATTCCTAACACTATTGACGGGTCTGCTAGGAGTTCCCTCTATGAATTCGAAAGTTAGCGAAACACTAAAACCATCTGACCAACCATCATAAAAGGCTCTTATAATCGTTTCATCTTTTAATAAATGTACGAAGTCCGTAACATCGAAAGTATGGGTATGTTCCCAATTGGGTGAAAAGCCAAAATTGCTATTGGCCATATATGGCCCATATGGCGTTATGACTTCCCCAAGCATATACGGCTCCAATACGTCATAGACATTCCATAGTGTATCCACGACCAAGGGCATTGTACTGATCGTATCTAATTCTGTAATGGTGGAATCAATCATGCCCGTATTATTCATAATCATAATTCGGGTTGTATAATCCCAATCGCTGCATTGGTTAGAGGAACAACCCATAGTATAATGCATGAGGACTTGTCTATAATCGGTAGTTCCATCAGGAAATGTACCGACTTGGTCATAGTTGCCATACCAAGTCATATCAACGTCTTGATGAACATCAATAGAGGTAATGTCACCATTGCCAGCATGTAAATAACAAATCTGACAAATTAAGAAAAGTAAACTGAGAGTAGATTTATATTTCATAATAAAGAGGATTTTTAGAGTATGTTCACAATTAATACTTTGGGATAAAAGTACCTAGATTTTAAACATGCTCTTTCATTTTAAATTTGCCAATCAATTGGCGTTTTATTTTGACTGATTAATATTTCGTTTGTTTTTTTGAAATGTTCATTGCCGAAAAAACCATTGCCCGCTAGGGGCGAAGGGTGAGGAGAACTTAGGATATGGTGTTTGAAACCATCTATTAAGTCACCTTTCTTTTTCGCAAAGTTTCCCCAAAGTAAGAAAATTATTCCTTCCCTTTCATCAGAAAGTTTCTTAATAACGGCATCTGTGAATTTTTGCCAGCCGATTTTCTTGTGTGAACCCGCTTTTTTGTGTTCTACGGTCAACATGGCATTCAGAAGTAAGACACCTTGTTCTGCCCACGAAGTCAAATCTCCATGTTCCGGGATTTGGAATCCTTTAATATCATTAGCTATTTCCTTATATATCCGTTTCAAGGATGGTGGTGTTTTTACCGATTTTGGAACAGAAAAGGACAAACCCATAGCTTCGTTGGGATTGTGATAAGGGTCTTGTCCTAATACAACAACTTTGACATCATTGAAAGGTGTGAGATTAAATGCATTAAAAATTAAACTTCCCAATGGATAAATTTTCTTTCCAGCCGCCTTTTCAGCTAGAAGAAATGATTTTATTCCTACAAAATATTCTTTTTCGAATTCATCTGACAATGCTTTTTTCCAACTTTCTTCTATTGCAACAGCCATTTTACTTATTTTTCTATAAAGGTAAGAAAAACAATAATTTTGATGAACGAAAATAAATACCAAATTGTTAGGTTAAATAGCAATGAATATATTACTTTTGCATCCGTTTCGGTCCCGTAGCTCAGTTGGATAGAGCAACTGACTTCTAATCAGTAGGTCACAGGTTCGAATCCTGTCGGGATCACATTGATAATCAAGCAGTTATGAATTAATTTTCATAACTGCTTTTTTATTTACCTGAAAAACCATTGTCTAAGACGGTGGTCATGAATGTTGACTATGCTCGTAAAAGGGGTTAAATTTATTGATTTAGTCGAATGAATAATCGCTTGTATCGAAAGAATAAGCCATAAATTTGCCAAGCGTCTTTTTATATTGTAAATTGTCCCATAATTAAATTCAAAATCATGGATGATAAGTTAAAAAACTTCTTGGAAGGTAAGGATGGCAAAGAAGAGAATGAATTGCCAAAAGAAGAAAAACCGATAAAGGAAGAAACGAATAAATATGATAAGTTCTTTAGCGATGATGCTGAGGAATGGACGGATAAGGCAAAGGATGCCATAGGCAAAACTGGGGAGTTCATTGGCGAAAGCCTAAAGGAAACGGGAGCATTCCTGAATGAAAGCCTAAAGGAGACAGGTCGTTTTTTCAAGGAAGGTTCTAAGGAAGCCAGTAAAATCGTAAAGGAAGATCTGATTCCGAAAGCCAAGGAAGCCAAAGAGAAATTGGACGAAAAAGTCGATGATTGGACGGATAAATTGAAAGATTACGCTGATGCTCCCATTGAAAAAACCAAAGGTTCGGGTTTGGATGAAAGTCTAGTGGATACCCATGATAGCTTTTTCAGTAAAATGGAAAAATTTGCCGATAAGCTGGATGATCAAGCCAAAGGAATAAAAAAGAAAGTCGGAGAAATAGAAATCACAGAAAACAAGGATTCTATCCAAAAGAAACTTGATGATGGAAGAAAATTATTGGGTTTTGACGATTTGGATGGAGATGGTGACGAACTAATAGATGACGCCATTATTGATGAATAAAATTCAATTGGAAAATAAATTAAAAAAGCCGCATTTTATCCAAATGCGGCTTTTTTAATTTCTGAACACAAGTAATGATTCCCCCCTTAAAGAATCTTTAAATAAACTTTAATCCTTTACACCTTGCGGGATATGGATTCAAAACTGTATTTTCGTGGGAAACAAGAATGTTTGCTTATGAGATTTTTATCAATAATTTTCCTATTCCTTTTATCCATTCAAAATATCAACTCACAAAGAGGTCCTATAGATATCAATTGGGGGGAAGAATATAAAGAACCCAGAAATGCTGTTTTGACTGAATTCATCGGCAAGGATGAAACCGGATTCTATGCCTTGAGGCAAGGTGTGGGTACCGGAATGCTTTCCAAAGACGGTACCATTTTTATTGAAAAATATAATGATAGGATGAAATTACGGAAAAGCAATGAAGTCAAACTACAATACAAAAAAAATGAACTCGTACTGGAAGACATCAAATTGCTGGGTGATAAATTGGTACTGTTTTCTTCTTTTAAAAACAGGAAAAAGAAAATACATTATCTGTTTGCACAAACCATTAGCAAAACTTCTTTGAAGCCTAAGAATGACCTCAGAATCATTGCAGAAGTACCCACAAGAACCCAATTCGCAGAAGGAACATTTTCCTTGGAATTTTCTAGGGATAGCTCTAAGATACTTGTTTTCAGTCAATTGCCATACAGGAAAAATACTCCCGAAAAATACCAAATCAAAGTCATGGATAAGCAATTGAATGAAATTTGGGAACAGGACGTTACGTTACCATATCCTGATGAGAAATTCACGATTGAGGAATACAGGGTTGACACAGAAGGAAATGTCTTTGTCTTGGGGGTGATTTTCAAGGACGGTTATAGGAAAAGAAGATCCGGAAGACCGAATTATCAATATACATTGTTAACCTATTCAAAAAATGGTTCCCTAGCTCCCGAATACAAAATAGATTTGAAAGATCAATTCATAACAGATTTGACATTCAGGATACAAAAAAATGGCGATCCGGTTTGTACAGGATTTTATTCTGATAAGAATTCTTACAGTATGAGGGGAACCTATTTTTTTAAAATCAATAGGAAAACCGGAGATGTTTATAACATCAATATGAAAGAATTCGAATTTGACTTCCTTACGGAATTGATGAGCGATAGGAAAAAAAGAAGGGCAGAAAGGGCAGAAGAATCGAATAACAATAAAAGGCAAACCGAATTATTCCAATACGATTTGGACAAATTGGTTCTAAGAAGCGACGGCGGAGCCGTTTTAATTGCGGAGCAATATTATATCACTACCGAAAATGACAGATATAGGGATCAGTATGGATATTGGCAAACCAGAACAACAAACACTTATCATTATAATGATATCATAGTGGTCAATATCAACCCGGATGGCGAAATAGATTGGGCGTCCCATGTTCCCAAAAGACAGGTAACATCCAATGATGGCGGATATTTTTCCTCTTATTCTATAGCCGTTACCGGAAAGGCAATTTACATGGTTTTCAATGATAATGGTAAGAATTTTGAAAAAGGAAAAGAAGCACACAAAACCTATGCTTACAATGGCTCCAGATCCATAGTCACTCTTGCGGAAGTGAAACCTGATGGCTCGGTAAACCGCTATCCGCTTTTCAGCAATAAGGAAGAAGGAATCATCACCCGCCCCAAAGTCTGCAAACAAACCGCAAAAGATGAAATCATCATTTATGGTGAGAGAAATAGAAAGTATAAATTCGCTTCAGTAATTTTCAAATAGGCAAAACCAAGATATTTTAATCAAAAAAGGGTTTATGATAGCATCATAAACCCTTTTTTTGCTTCTTAATCGGCTTTAAAGCCTATTTATCCATGATGTTTTTTGACATTTAGAAATTACTACATACCTTAGAAGCTACTTGAAACAAAACAATCAAATTTAAATGAATAATCAAACAATGAAGAAAATAATTTTATCCCTTTTTGCGCTACTGATGCCATTGCTCATATTCGCACAAGACCAAGGAATTGATGAAAAAATCAATGAAGTATTCGGTAACCTTACTGGCTGGTTTGTAAAAATTATTTTCTATCAAATACCCTTTACAGATGATATTAAGGTTTTCTGGGTATTGTTTCCACTTATCCTAGGAGCCATATATTTCACCATATATTTCAAAGGAATCAATTTCAAAGGGTTCTTCACTGCTATCAATATTGTCAGAGGAAAATATGATGACCTGGAAACAGGTGGAGGGGTGGATGTTTCTCCTGACATCACTACGAATGATGGTGATTTATTGGACACCATCAGGGTAGAAGGAGAACATGGACAAGGAGAAGTCAGCCATTTCCAAGCATTGACAGCAGCTTTATCTGGTACAGTTGGATTAGGAAATATTGCTGGTGTTGCAGTCGCACTTTCCATTGGAGGTCCCGGAGCGACATTCTGGATGATAATAGCCGGATTCTTAGGGATGGCATCGAAATTTACCGAATGTACGCTAGGTGTGAGATTCCGCGAAATAGGAGAGGGCGGAGTAGTTTATGGCGGACCGATGTATTATCTGAAGAAAGGATTGGCATCCAAAGGTTTTGCCGGTCTTGGAAAGGTATTGGCAGTTATGTTTGCCATAATGTGTGTTGGAGGGTCTTTCGGTGGAGGAAATATGTTCCAAGCCAATCAGGCATTCGCACTTTTTGAAACAGTAACTGGCGGTGAAGAAAGCTTCTTCTACGGAAAAGGATGGTTATTCGGACTTATCATGTCAATACTTGTAGGAATCGTTATCATAGGAGGTATAAAAAGTATTGCTAAAGTAACTGATAAAATTGTTCCCATTATGGTTGGGGTTTATGTGATTTCTGCATTGATCGTTTTAGCCGCCAATATCACTTTGATACCTGCGGCATTTGGTGAAATATTGAGTGGTGCATTTGCTCCCTTAGGTATTGCCGGAGGTGCGGTAGGCGTATTAATACAAGGGTTCAAGAGAGCCGCATTTTCCAATGAAGCGGGTATCGGCTCTGCATCCATAGCACACTCTGCGGTAAAAACGGATTATGCTGCAAGTGAAGGATTGGTTGCCTTATTAGAGCCGTTTATTGATACCGTTCTGGTTTGTACAATGACTGCGTTAGTCATCGTAATTTCCAATATGGACGGAGGAGGAGTTATGGCATATGGAACAGAAGTTCCAAGTGGTGTTACCGCTACACAATCCGCATTTGAAACGGTGATTCCATCATTTGGATATATTTTATTAATTGCAGTAATCCTATTTGCATTTTCAACTATGATTTCTTGGTCATATTATGGTTACCAAGCATGGGCTTATTTATTCGGAAGATCCAAGCAACAAGAGTATGCCTATAAATTCTTATTCTGTATTTTCGTAATCATTGGTTCATCGATAACATTAGGAAATGTAATCGATTTTTCCGATGCCATGATATTTGCCATGATGGTTCCGAATATGATAGGACTGGTCATCTTAGCACCTTATGTAAAGGAAGAACTGGAAAAATATATGAAAGCCATCAAAGATAAATCTTAATTGATAGTTAAATATTAATAAACAAAAAGGTGATTCCAAGCTTGCTTGGAATCACCTTTTTTATCTGCCTGCCTAATTATTATTTAACATAAGTTGTGTAAAACGCAATTGATCAATAGAGGATAACGATAACTTAATTGTAATAGAATGGCTTTTGTTAAATAGAGAAATGATTTTTATCAGTGCATTTATATGCAATAATATTCATTTTTAATTATTCAATCAATATCCATTAATTTTGCAGCTTCTCTAGCCATGTGATCCGCTCTACGGATCGGAGCAATAACCCTATATTCTCCTCTCAGTTTATCCACGATTCTCAAGGCTTCTTTCTGACTGATTTTATGCCCCGCACTCACAAAAATGGGCTTGATTCCCTTTTGGCTTCTGAATACATAACCAACTAACTCCTCTTCCAGTAATACATCAATAGTATCACCGATTTCGAGACCCAATTTATTTTTGAATTCAGTTTTCAACAAAGGTTCTTTCGCTACGCCAATAGTCGGAAAACCCGTTTCTATGCCCAACCAAGTAGCCACTCCCATTTTTCTAGGGTGGGCCTGGCCATGTCCATCAATAATTAATAGACTAGGTTGCAGCCCTTGTTTTTCCAAAATATCTTCC
>JAHDHJ010000067.1 GCA_020631375.1 Saprospiraceae bacterium
AACCAATCCCTTGTAATCTAGATTGGAAATCCCTGCCATAAATTCTCCATCGATCATCCTGTTCATATTCCCGGAGGCGATCTTCTCTAGTACTTACGTTTGGATTTTCATAGGTTTCTTCTCTTTCATAAATTCTTTCCAAAACCAACATTTTTCCATTAGGACTCAATACCCTATAAAGTTCTTTGAGGGCCTTAAGATCATTGGGAATATGTGCTAAAGTATGTGAACAGATGGCAAAATCAAAAGAATCTTCAGGATAGGGAATGTCCTGCAAATCAAAATGAGCTTCCGCCAATGCAGACTCCAAATCCGCCCCTAAATATTCTACCCGCCCTAAAGATTTGAAATAATTCCTGATTCCAATCATAGGAGCGATATATAATAGCCTTGTCTTTTCCTTGAAAAATGTAGTCTCATTATCTTTTAAATAATTCAAAAGCATGCGATGTCTTTCTGCCGAGCCACAACCCGGACAAACAACATCTTTTCTTGGGTGGCTTCCCTCTTTCATATCTAGGAATTGGGAATAGCTTGTATTGCAGCAAATGCAATAGACTTTATCACCTTTGTATAGTGATTTCCGAATATCCAAATGAAGGGAATGTAGCATTCTCCGTAAGGAACTTGGCAATATCTTTTTGACTATTTGTTTCATTAGTCCTCTAATGTAAAAGTATATGGAATCTTTTTTGAAAATATACTAATAAAATGTACCTTTGCAGCTCGAAAAATGGGAAAAGTGCGGGTTTTAGGTTTGTACCCACATTTTTTCTAATTCATTCACCAAAATTAAATCGAACCGATTATGATGTTAGACGACGAAAAAAACGTTGACGACCAAGTTAACGAAACACCTCAGCCAGAAGAAAAGAAGCCTGTCAGTGGCACGGATGATTATCTGAAAACCGAAGATTACCAAGGTCACGAAAGAGTAGATTCGGATTCCGATTTCAGTACTTTTGAAAAAGATGGCGAATACTATTTTGCCATGTTAGATGGAGAAGGAAATGTTTTGCTAAGAAGCGAAGGATATTCTTCTGCAAAGTCAAGGGATAATGGAATCAGTTCTGTAACTAAGAACCGTGAAGTAGAAAAGCGCTACTCTGTAAAAGAGTTGGCTGGGAAATTCTTCGTAATCCTTAAAGCGGGTAATCACCAAGAAATTGGAAGAAGTGGTGCTTACGATGATATGGATGCTGCCAATGCAAGTATGACGGCTTGGAAAAAAGAAGAAACAGTAATGGCTGCCGCTCCTGTTGAAGAAGTCATTGAGGAGGTTATCGCTGAGAAAGAGGGGGTTGTATTAATGGAAACCTTAGAGGAAGAAGTTATAGTAGAGGAAGTTGTAGAAGAAGAAGAAGTCGATGAACTTGAAGAAGAAGTTGCTGTAGTGGTTAGAGGACCACACGATGATTTTGATTGGTCTTTAGGAAAGAGGAATACAATTACCTATACTACTGAAGAACAAGATGAACTTCTAAAGGATTATGGTACTTCATTGAATACTATTATCGAAAACGAAGTTGTAAAAGGAAGGGTAAGTGACATTACCAGTGGAGATGTAGTCTTGGATATCAATTCCAAATCTGACGGTTTGGTATCCTTATCTGAATTCAGGGATATGCCTGATCTGAAGATAGGCGATATTGTTGATGTTTATGTGGAAATGCAAGAAGATGAAAGAGGACAATTGATCCTTTCTCGTCGTAAGGCAAAATTATTGACTGCTTGGGAAAGTCTTGTTAACTCTTATGAGGAAGGCACGATTATCAAAGGTAACGTAGTATCTAAGACAAAAGGTGGTCTTATTGTGGATTGTAGCGGATTGGAAACATTCCTACCGGGTTCACAGATTGACATTAAGCCTATCATCGATTATGATTCCTATGTTGGAAAAACTATGGATTTCAAAGTTGTTAAGATCAATGAAGCGATCAAAAATGCGGTTGTATCTCACAAAGCATTGATTGAAAGTGATTTGGCTGAGCAGCGTGAGCAAATTATCGGTGGCTTGGAGAAAGGACAAGTATTAGAAGGTTTGGTGAAGAATATCACTGACTTCGGTGCATTCCTTGATTTGGGTGGTGTTGATGGTTTACTTTATATCACGGATATTTCATGGGGACGTATTTCCCACCCGAGGGAAGTGCTTGAATTGAATCAGAAAATCAATGTGGTAGTACTTGATTTTGATGAGAACAAGAAACGTATCTCTTTAGGTCTTAAACAATTACAACCACATCCGTGGGAAGTGTTGGCTGCTGACGTAGCTGAGGGTTCTGTAGTGAAAGGAAAGATTGTAAACATAGAGGACTATGGAGCATTCTTGGAAATCACTCCAGGCGTAGAAGGATTGATCCACGTATCTGAGGTGACTTGGAGCAACCAACCGGTAAATGCCCGTGACTACTTCAAGGTAGGACAAGAGTATGATGCTAAGGTCGTTACTATAGATCGTGAGGATCGTAAAATGTCATTGTCACTGAAACAAATGGTTAAGGATCCTTGGAGCGACATTTCTGAAAGATATGCAAACGAAAGCCGTCACACTGGAGAAGTGAAAAATCTGACTCCTTATGGCGTATTCGTTGAATTGGAAGAAGGAATCGGAGGAATGATCCACATTTCGGATTTGTCTTGGACGAAGCGTTATGCACATCCGTCTGAATTTACGAAAGTAGGTAACAATATCGATATTATGGTATTGGATGTGAATCCTGAAACTCGTAAAATGTCATTGGGACACAAGCAATTGGAAGAAAATCCATGGGATACTTTCGAAACGGTATTCCCTGTAGGTTCTTTCCATGATGCAACTATCGTCCGTAGGGATGATAAGGGTGCTATCGTTCTTTTACCATACGGATTGGAAGCTTATTCTCCATTGCGTCATGTGAAAAAAGAAGATGGGAACTATGCTAACCCTGATGAAGTATTGACTTTCAAAGTATTGGAATTCAATAGGGATGATAAGCGTATTTTAGTTTCACATTCACGTTATTTGGAGGATATCCAAAGAGAAGCTGATGATGAAGTCAAAAAAGAACGTCAGAAAGAAAGAAAAGAAATCCACACTGCAGTTAAGAAAACGCAAACGAATATCGAGCGTACTACTCTAGGTGATTTGGATGTATTCTCTGACTTGAAGTCTCAATTGGAAGAAGAGGCTAAGAAAGATGACGAATCTAAAGATGGAGAATAATTAATTTCCATTTTAGCAATAAAAAATCCCTGTTCCGTTTTTGGAGCAGGGATTTTGTTTTTTTAGGAAGGATAGCTTGTTTTATTTTTTTATTCCGACCATATCTAAAATAAAAGCATACTGCATGGCAGTTTCCTTATAAGGAGCGAATCTGCCCGAAGCGCCACTATGACCAGATTCCATATTGCAATGAAAAATTAATGGATTTTTATCCGTTTTCAATTCCCTTAGTTTCGCAACCCATTTGGCGGGTTCCCAATATTGTACTTGTGAGTCATGATAACCCGTTGTTACCAACATTGCCGGATAATCTTTGGCTTCCACATTATCATAGGGCGAATAAGACTTGATATAATGATAATATTCCTCATCATTCGGATTGCCCCATTCGTCATATTCTCCTGTCGTTAATGGAATCGTATCATCCAACATGGTATTGATTACATCGACGAACGGCACAGCCGAAATAATGCCATGCCATAAATCCGGACGCATATTCATGACAGCTCCCATAAGCAGCCCACCTGCGGAACCACCCATGGCCAAAATACTTTTTTGGGAAGTATAATTTTCATCAATTAGGAATTCTGCGCAAGTAATGAAATCATGGAAAGTATTTTTCTTATTCAACATTTTCCCATTTTCATACCAATGTCTTCCCATTTCCTCGCCACCTCGGATATGTGCAATGGCATAAGCAAAACCCCGATCCAATAAACTCAATCTCACAGAACTGAAATAGGGGTCCATGCTATAACCATAGCTGCCATAAGCGTAGAGTAGGAGAGGAGCTTTTCCGTTTTTTTCAAAGCCTTTTTTATAGACCAAGGAAATGGGGATTTTAGTACCGTCTTTGGCTTCCGCCCAAAGTCGTTCGGAAGCGTAATCATCTACTTTGAATGTATCCGAAACGACCTCTTGTTGTTTCAGAAGACATTTTTCCCGGCTGTCCATATTGAAATCATAAATCGAATTCGGCGTAGTCATGGAAGTATAGCCGAAACGCAGGATTTCCGTATTGAATTCCATATTCGTGGATGAATAAATCATATGTCCCTCTTCCTCGAATTGGATATAATATTCTTTGGCATCTTGGGGAATAACCCTGATTTCCGTAATCCCATTTATCCGTTCCGTCAATACCAAGTGCTTTTCGAAAATTTCTATATTTTCCAAAAGTACATCATCCCGATGTGCGATTTTTTCCGTCCAATTTTCCTTATTCGGCGTATCAACCGATGTTTCCATCAAGCGGAAATTCTTGGCATTCCAATTCGTATGAATGAAAAAACGACCACCAAAATGTTCCACACTGTATTCATGATCCCTTTCCCGTGCATGGATAACCCTGAAATTACCTTGCGGATAATCCGCATCCAAAAACCTATATTCCGTCATCACCGAATGATAGGATGCTATCATAATGTATTTTCCGGATTTCATCCGATAAACCACAGTATTGAAAGTATCTTCTTCCTCATGGAAAACTTCCACATCTTCCTCTATATCTGTCCCCAATTCATGCCGCATGATTTTATGACTCCTAAGTGTTTCCCCATCTTTTAAAGTATAAAAAACAGTTCTGTTATTATTCGCCCATGCGATACTTCCTGTTGTATTCGGAATTTCGTCAGACAGGAATTCACCGCTTTCCAAATCCTTGAACCGTAAGGTATAAATTCGACGGCTAAGCGTATCTTCACCAAAACACAATATCTTATTGTTCGGGCTGACATTCATTCTGCCAACATTATAAAAAGATTTTCCCTCAGCTAAAGTATTGACATTAATAAGGATTTTTTCTTCCTCACTTCCTTTCTCTTTTCTGCAATGAATCGGATATTCCATCCCCTCCTCATGCCTGCTATAATAAATGAAGCCATTATGGGCATATGGTACAGACATATCGGTCTGTTTAATCCTGCCTTTTATTTCCTCGAATAAATGCTCTTGCAATTCTTTGGTATGGGAAAGCATTTTATCCTTATAATCATTTTCTTCCTTTAGGTAGGAGAGCACATCTTCTCTATCCCTTTCCCTCATCCAAAAATAATTATCTATTCTTTTATCATTATGAAGAATAAATTCACGGGGTATTTTTTTTGCTTGGGGTGGTCTTGGATTTTCTTTCATTATTTTATGCAAATTAAGGGCTAAAATAAAGTGGTGTATCAGATGTAAAGCTAAGAAAAACAACTTAGGAATGGTGAAATAATAAACTTACATTCTTAGGCTTGTTATTTTCATTCCATCTGCTGAAAGAAACACGACATGATTAACTTGAATAACTACTTAGATAAAATATTAATTTTGTAGGCACCAAACTTCAAAATTATGTATATCGGGTAATTACAGTTAATCTAAGCTGCGTTTAGCACAATTTGATTATTCACTTGATTTTAGAACGATATGTCAATAGGTAATTCTTGAGGCTTTCCTGTTTTTCACTACTAAGAAGAAGCGGGTAAAGCGGGTCTATTCTTGAAATGATTTCATACATAATGAAGTTGTCAATCTGTCCCTTGATACTGATTTCACTCAATAAAGCCAATAATGGAAATTGCTTTGCCTTATTGGAATCTTCCAAACTTTCATAAGTGAGAAGAGCATTGAAAACAGCTTCTTTTTCCCTAATGATATCTTCTGTTTGACGGGATAATTTAGCCATGTCTTGGGAATAATTTGGTTCGAATTTCCAGACTGCTTTTACTGCTGCATAGGCTGCCCATATAGAATGCCCGTATTCGATTTTGATATTCTTATCATCATTTTTACTCAATTTATAAACGGGTTCAAAATGAGTGTCGTTATAATTTAGACCAAATTTTTCATAGACTGTTTTTAGTTGTTCTAGGACTTTTTTGTCGTTTCTATTATAAATATGAGCCAAACTGATACGGGACAAGGCTTTTTCCGAATCTCCCATTTCCATATGGGCGAGTGCCGACTGAACCAAGGCATCCGTATTTATGGAATTGAATTCTAAGGCACGGTCATACCAGAAAACCGCAGAGGGGTAATCCTTTTCATAAAAATAAGAATCCCCGATTCGATTGATGATTCGGGTATCAGATGGACTTATTTCATTCGCCTTAGTAAAACAGACCCTAGCTTTTTCATTTTTTCCTTTACCTAAATTTTTATCTCCTTTCTTTAATTTATTTTTCAGTTTTTTATTTTCATTCAAAGGACGTTCTTCATCTAATCTGACTTCTGTTTCTGTTGCAATTCGAACAAGCCGTTCAGATTTTTGACCAATATCATTATATCTGGCTTCTTTTTTTTCCTGGATTAGAGTATCAATCGTATAGACAATCTCCGATTTCTCCATCATCCTAAGGATTTCAGCAGGCTCGTGGATACGTTGTCCGATTAATTGGAAAGAAATAAAAATAAAAATAAACAAGGGAGTATTTCGCATAATGAGTGTTTGAGCAATACAATTGCGTGTCAGTTTGTCTCTAAATCTAAGTATCTATTAATCTGAAAATCTACATAATACGTTGTACGTTAGTTTTATCACTTAGTTGCCCATCGAAGTTTTCCAAGAGATTGATACCTGGCGTTTTCCCTACTTCAAAGCTTCCTAATTCATCATCAAACCCCAATGCTTCCGCACCGTTGATGCTTGCCCATTGCAATAATGTTTCAAATGGAATATAGGATTGGAATCTGTTGATGGTTTTCATTTCCTCCAAGATGGATAATTGCCAATTGGAAGTGAGGCTGTCCGTTCCCAGAGTGACTTTTGCTTTCGCATCAATGAAAAATTTGTAATTAGGTAATCTGTTTTCTATATAAAGGTTGGCATTGGGGCAGGATGCCCAAAATGTGTTTTTGCTCCAATCCAAGGCAGTCTTCAAATCATCTTCATTTGTCAAAGTATTGTGTACGAACAATGTCCGATTATTCGGATTCAATTTACCCAACGCATAATGTATGGAATTTTTTTCGGTAACGGTAAAACTGTCCAAATTCAAATTCCAAGATTTATACCAATCCGCAAAACCACCCGTACCTTTTTGGAACAATTCCATTTCGGGTGGAGTTTCCTGATTGTGAATACTTATTGTTGTATTTCCATTAGGTGTCGCTTTTTGGATTAAATCAAAAAGAGATTCGGAAACGCTATACGGTGCGTGCGGAACAATGGCTTTTTTATCTCCATTCTGGACTTCCAGTTTTTCAAAAACAGAAAGGTATTTATTGAATTCTCCAAGAGCATTTTCTGCTTGGAACATATCGAACATTTCTAGGAAAGTGTAGAATTTCATCTTACTTTTTCCTTTGCATTCAAAACTATCCGTCACATTGGAAATGTCCCCAACGGCTACGATTCCATTCTCATACATTTCTTTTTCCGCAGCCATGATGGCAGCTTGTATTTCCTCTTTCGGAAAATCTCTTTGTGTTACCACACAATTTATGAATGGAATCAAACCCGTACCCGTATCAGCCACTCCTTTCATATGGGATAACTCTAGGTGACAATGCGTATTGATGAATCCGGGAATCAAGGCACCCTTGAATTTTTGGACAGTACTGGGGTCGTGGTTTTCCATTTTATCAATCGAAAGGATTTTTCCATTGTCATCAGTTATGAGGATGCTTTCTTCGAGAGGAGCACCCAAACCTTTGTATATTTTATCCGCACTGAATTTTTTCATCTATTATTTTTAATCTAAGTTGCGTAAAACGCAACAGATATTAGTATTTAGATTCTAGTACCTAGATCTATTAATGGTTTTCGTAGAAAACCATCTGATTAATATGAATAGCCTAAATACTAAGATCTAAAGTCTGTTGCACGCAATTTGAAATAAGTAGTTATGATTTTAAATTAATAACAAATCCTACCTTTGCAATCATCCAAATATAGAATCTTTATTATTGAAAAATCAATCCTTAGTACATATTATTTATATTTCTTTGGGTAGCAATAAAGATGAACCTCGTAAGCAATTGCTTAAAGCCAAAGAATTGATAGCCGAGCAAATAGGGCGAATTAGGGAAGTTTCTGATGTTTATGTAACCAAGGCTTGGGGAAATAAAAAACAGCCTGATTTTTTGAATCAGGTCATGGAGGTAGAAACTCATCTTCATCCGATTGTATTGATAAAAAAGCTATTGGGGATTGAGCTGGAAATGGGCCGGAAACGAAAAGAAAAGTGGGGAGCAAGGATTATAGATTTGGATCTTTTGTTTTATGATGACTGTATCATTAGAATGAAAAATCTGATTGTGCCACACCCTAGATTGCATGAAAGGAATTTTGTTTTATTTCCGATGTTAGAATTGAAACCGGATTATCTTCATCCGGAATTCTGGCAGACAATCAGGGAATTATTGGGCTGGTGTCAGGATGATTTGGAAGTGAAAAGATTAAAAAACCAATTTAAAACCAAGTGTTGAAAGATATTCCATACGAATTCATTGCCATAGAGGGCAACATTGGTGCAGGGAAAACGACTTTGTGCAGAATGCTTTCTGCTGAATGGGGAAGCCGGCTTGTGCTAGAGCAATTTTCTGATAATCCCTTTCTACCACATTTTTATAATGATGCCGAACGACATGCTTTTACGGTAGAATTATTCTTTATGACCGAACGGCATAAGCAATTACAAGAGGCATTTAATTCGCCTGATTTATTTAATCCTCTTACTGTGGCGGATTACTTTTTTATCAAGACTTTATTATTTGCCGGACAGAATTTGAAAAAGGATGAACTGAACCTTTTCAGGCGTTTGTTCAATGTCTTGAATGCCACATTCCCAAAACCGGATTTGTTGGTTTATTTGCATCGTCCGGTAGAAGTACTTTTGCGGAATATTGCCAAGCGGGGTAGGGAATATGAAAAAGAAATTTCTGCGGAATATTTGAAAACGATTCAAGATGCATATTTTGAATATTTCAAATCCGAAACGGATGTTCCTATCGTTGTTTTGGATGTAGGTGATAAGGACTTTACCACCGATGCGGAAGTTTACAAAAACATAAAAGACAAGATTACTTCACTTCACAAGAATGGAATCGGGGTTTTGGAGTTGAAATAAAATAAATTTCTTAGCTGTGGGTATATCGTTTTATCAAAAAATCAAGATGTGGAAATTTTTCCAATAAATCTTCTTTTTTCCCATGCACATAATCTTCATAATCAAATCCTGGTGACATCGTAGTTCCCAATAGTGCATATTGTCCATCGCTCTTTAGTTTACAACCTTGCCACACTTTTCCCTTGACTAATATTTGAGGAATTTCTCCATTCAGAATGTCATTTCCAATAGTGATGATTTGATGGCTTCCATCCTCATTGATATTCAACATTTCAACGGGGTCGCCTTTATAGAAATGAAAGATCTCATCTCCGGGTAATTGATGTAAGGCAGAAAAAGTATCTACTGTGATCAAGTAGTAAATCGTAGAATATAAGAGTCTTTTGCCAGAATATTCTGAAGAAATTTCCCCCGAATTGATTTTATGTTCCGACTGGAAAATTTCCTTATAATATCCGCCTTCTATCGGTAAGGGCTTTAACCTTAATATGTCAATGATTTTCTTGGTTTCGTTCATTTGGTAAATGTATTATTTCCCTATCTAATGGACAAAAAAAGAGACTACCCAAATTAACGGATAGTCTCTTTTTACTTTATATGCAATTCAAATTAATTACGTGCTTTAATGAATTTCTTAACCACTCTGCTATCTTCATTTTGAAGTATTAGGAAGTAGTATCCATTACGTAATTGGCTTACATCCAATGTTTCATTTTGCTTGCCAGCCATAACCGATTTATTATTAGAATAAACAACCTTTCCGGCAATATCCGTAATCGTGAATTGAACATCCGTATCTACGTCAGTAGTATAATTGATATTGATTTCACGGCTTGTTGGATTAGGATAAAGTTTTGCAATATTCAGGTTGGATGCTGCTTCGTTTTCTTCTCCATTCCAAGCAAGTGTGCTGTTTTCGGATGTAGTTCCTCTGCTTGAGTTCAGGCAACCTGAGATAACAACATTGTCAATATAAACGTAATCGGAATTACCGGAAGCATCACATCTGAAACGAAGTTTCATCGTACTGGTAAATGTACCCGTAAATACAACTGAATCGTACATTCTTACTGAATTGACAAATTCGTCATTTGTATTCCATTCTTCTAATGTCGTATAACTGGCACCATTATCAGTAGATACTTGGAACCAGAAATCTTCATTGGAATTATCCATGCTGAGAGCATAATAACTGAAGTCAACAGTTATTTCATCATAAGCTGATAGATTCAATGTTCCTGTCGTTGTTGTAGAAGTAGAAGTGTTATCCCTTAATCTTATGCTATAGTCGTCTACAGAATATGAAGGAGAATAAACCCTACTGCAATCTGAACCGCCATCAGTCCAAATTCCATAACCGGATTCGAAATTATTGCTATTGATAGTCACATAAGAACATCCTGTTGCACAAGGTGCACAATCTCCTCCGCAGTCGATACCAGTTTCGTTTCCATTCTGAGTGCCATCAGTACAAGTGGCACATGCCGGACAATCTCCTCCGCAATCTACTCCTGTTTCATTTCCATTCTGAATATTATCATTACAAGAAGAAGTAGAACAACCTGTAGTCGTAAATAATTTAGAACTTGACCAAGAACTTGTTTCTGTACCACATACGGATTGTACTTGGAATTCATAATCATTACAGGCAGTCAGTCCAGTAAAGTTAACAGGAGAGGAAAGTCCATTTCCTGTTGACCAAGTAGTAGCACTTACAGCTTTTGCCCTTACATTATAAGTAGTCGCAGAACTAACCGTATTCCAAGATAAGGAGGCATCTGTATCTGTAGGTGCAGCAGCTAATCCCGAAGGAGCGTTACAAGAAGCACAAGCGGTACAAGGTCCGCCACAATCGGTTCCTGTTTCGCCTTGGTTTTGAATGCCATCAGAGCATGAAGCACAAGCGGTACAAGGCCCGCCACAATCAGTTCCTGTTTCACCTTGGTTTTGGATACCGTCCGTACAAGTAGCAGTAGCACCTCCACCTACGCAGAAATTGGTAGTAGAAGAAGAAGTAAAAGTACTTCCACTTACCAATGTATTATTGGCATCTGAAACGGAGAAAGAACCATTACCATAGCTACAGCAAATTCCATCTCCGTAAGAATCATTTATCGTAAAGTCATAACATCCGTCTTCTAAACAGAAATCACCGGTTAGTGTAGAACCGTCTGCCTCATTGGCATACGTTCCTCCGGAATAAAGGATAATGCCACTCGCATCTGTAATATTCCAACTTGTCTCCTCAGGGTAATTGTCAAGAGTGATGCTTACGGTAACAGTTGTACCACTACATGCGGTAGAACAAGCGGAACAAGGACCACCACAATCTACACCTGTTTCGCCTTGGTTTTGGATGCCATCGCTACAGGTAGCAGCGGGTGGAGTAGAACCACAGGCAGTAGAATTCAATAAACTTGCCCTAAAGCCTCCTGTTGCAAACAAAGCTCTCATTCTATCCTTTTGCCCAAGTGTGAAAAGGTTCATACATGCATCATCTGAATAGTCCATATAATTTTGAACCATGTCTGTAGAGTTACAGGATACATGACCTGAAGCACAACCATAATTGGCGGCATCTGATGTGGGTGTGTCTGAAACATAGTCATCTGCGCTACAATTTCCATCTCCCCAGATATGTCTTAGGTTCAGCCAGTGACCGATTTCATGAGTTGTAGTTCTACCCAAATCGAAAGGGGATTGAGCAGTACCGGTAGTGCCAAAATATTTGGAATCGATAACCACACCGTCTGTTGCTGCCGAACCTCCGGGGAATTGGGCGTATCCTAAGATGCTATTGCCAATAGTACAGATCCAGATATTTAGGTAGTCAGAGGTATTCCAAGCATCTTTTCCTCCTGATGAACTATATTTCATAGCATCATTTGTCCCAAATGCCGAAGTACTGGTTTGTGTTCTGGTGATACCGGTAGTAGGATTTCCATTAGGATCTACAGTAGCCATGCAGAATTCGATTTCAGTATCCGCAGCTTGGCTCCAATTATTATTTGCGTCGCTATTAGTTCTTCTGAAATCATCATTAATCACATTGATTTGTGATTGGATTTGTGCATCGCTTATATTTTCGGCACTGGTTCTATATAAAACATGGACAACTACAGGTATTGTTATAGTGCCTAAGTTATCGGCTCTTGTACCATTATTTATGCTATTTACATAACTAGAGGTATGGGCTTCGATTTGTTGTCTGATTTGTCTTATTTGAGGGTTTTGGGATTCCTCAGCATGTTGGTGGGCTACAACAGAGCAGGTTCTTTGGGAAAACGATTGACTGATAAAGATGAATAATAAAAAAGAGATTAAGGCTAGATACTTTTTCATTGACTTTTAAATTAAATATTGATAAGGAAATTAGGAATGGTGAAATAATAAGCTTACATCCTTAGGCTTGTTATTTTCATTCCATCCGTCGTTGAAAATCCTCGACAATGCCCTGCATTGCCTACGGTTTTCGCCTTGGCTGAAATAAAAATCACCGCCCCTAAAAACGCAATTTATTAATTCATCATTCCTTAGATTAATTATTCTTTATTTGTTATTAAATATTTATTCAAAATGATGCTCTAGTAATTTGGAAAAGAGAGTATGAAGTGTGTGTGGTTTGCATAGACTTTTCTATGATTTGCTGCAAAGAAATGTATTGGTTTTTACTTTTCAAAGAAATTTACGTTAGGCTGATAAATGAATGTGACTTATGATTTTGCTGAAATTATGATTCTGTCAAGCTTGTCAAGGATGAGGGTTTGTTTGGCAAGGTGAAAGAGGATTTGTATTATATTTTGCGGTATTTGTTGTGTTAGAATATTATTTTGATTTGGGCTCTTGATAAATTGCTAGCGGAATTTAATTAATTAAATGAGGTTTCCGAATTTTTTAAATTTTCACATTTGATATATTATCATGTGTCTTAAATGTGACATAAAAAAAATAAATGTTTTATGTTGCTAGAAGATAATTAACGTTTGTTAGTCCAGTTAGATAAGTTTTATTGCAGTTGGATTAATACTTAAATATTACTTTTAGGCAAAGATTATGAAGACATGGTTAAAATAGGCTTATTGGGAGTAGGACACTTAGGTAAGATACACCTTAAGTGTATTGAAATGATAAAAGGTTTCGAGCCTATAGGTTTTTTCGATCCTGATATTGCGAAAAGCGAAGAGATAACAAAAGAGTTTGGTTGGAAGAGATTTGATTCTGCTGAAGAACTGATTGTAGCCTCTGATGTCTTGGATATAGTAACACCGACACCTTTTCATTATGATTTGGCTGTAAAGGCAGTTACGAAAGGGAAACATCTTTTCATTGAAAAACCTGTGACCCAAAATATAGAAGAGGCAGAACGTTTATTAGAATTGAGGGATGAATACAAAGTGAAAATTCAAGTAGGGCATGTGGAGCGGTTCAATCCTGCTATTTCTTCCTTGGATTTGGAAAGTATCAATCCTATGTTCATAGAAGCCCACCGTTTGTCAAGTTTTAATCCGAGGGGTACTGATGTTTCGGTTGTTCTTGACTTGATGATTCATGACATAGATATTATTTTATCGATTGTAAATTCTGAGATTAAATCTGTATTGGCTAATGGGGTGCAGGTCGTCAGTACCAAACCCGATATTGCGAATGCAAGGATAGAGTTTGAAAACGGTTGCGTGGCGAATCTGACAGCGAGCCGGATTTCCCTAAAACAAATGAGAAAGATGAGGATGTTCCAAAGCGATGCTTATATAAGTTTGGATTTTTTGGAAAAACAGGCTCAGGTCATCAAGTTATTTGATGAGAAACCTGAAAACGGATTCCTTTCTGAATGGGACACGGCGAATGGGAAAAAATACATACAGGCAGAATTTCCGGAAATACTTCCCACCAATGCGATTAAGGAAGAATTGGAATCCTTATTGAATTGTATTTTGAAAGATAAGAAGCCTGCTGTACCTTTGGAGGATGGTTACAAGGCCTTGAAAGTAGCAACGGATATTTCTAAGGAAATAGAAAGAAGACTCAAGGAGATAAATGAGAAGAACTAAAACTCTACATGTTTAATAAGAGAAGGAGGCATACACTATATTATATTATTGCAGATTTTTTTTCTGCAATGTTGGCTTGGTTTCTTTTTTTCATATTCAGAAAATCATGGATCGAAAAAGTTCCCTTGGATTCAAGTGTATTTGATGATAATAACTTATTGACGGGTTTGCTTGTCGTACCTTTGGGTTGGTTTTTGTTCTATTCTATTTTTGATAAATATAAGGATATTTACCGCCTTTCAAGGATGACGACTTTGGCGAATACTTTCTTGCTCAGTTTTTTCGGAGTCGTATTTTTGTTTTTTGCTTTGGTATTGGACGATGTGGTCAAGAATTACCAGACTTATTATTTTTCCTTTTTCATTCTTTTTTCCCTTCATTTTTTTATTACTGTTACGGTAAGGGTGATTTTATTGACCATAGCAAAGAAAAGATTGAAGAAAGGTTTGGTGGCTTATCGGACTTTGATTTTAGGAAGTAATGAAGAAGCACTTGAACTATATAATGAAGTAAGCCAGAATCCCATAAAAATGGGCTATAATGTTGTAGGTTTTTTAGAAGTGAAAAAGGGAGGATTGAATAGTTTGGGCAATTTCCTCCCACAGTTAGGAACTTTGTCCGATTTGAGTAAAGTCATTCAGGAAAAGGGAATAGAAGAAGTTATTATTGCAATAGAATCTTCAGAGCACCATGAGATTAAGCCAATAATGGACAAATTGAGCGTCATGAGTGATGATATTACAATAAAAATAATCCCAAGCATGTATGATATTTTATTGGGTAAGGTAAAGATGAATCAGGTCTTTGGTGCGGTATTGATAGAAATCCAAAGGGAATTGATGCCCAAATGGCAAATCATTTTCAAACGGATTTTCGATATAACTGTTTGCGGATTGATGCTATTATTATTGAGTCCGATTTTATTTTATATTGCCATAAGGGTACGGTTTTCTTCTGAGGGACCGATCTTTTTTAAACAGGAAAGAATAGGCAAAAACGGAATTCCGTTTTTTATTTATAAATTCCGATCCATGTTTACTGATGCTGAGGAAAAAGGACCCCAATTATCCAATGATGATGACCCCAGATGTACCAAATGGGGTGCAGTAATGCGTAAATGGAGACTTGACGAATTGCCACAATTATGGAACGTGGTAAGAGGGGATATGTCTATCGTCGGCCCTAGGCCGGAACGACAATTTTATATTGATAAAATAGTGGAAAAAGCACCACACTATAATAAATTATTAAATGTCCGCCCGGGAATCACTTCTTGGGGACAAGTGAAATATGGCTATGCGTCCAATGTGGATGAAATGCTACAAAGATTAAAATTCGATATACTTTATATTGAGAACATGTCCTTGGCATTGGATTTTAAAATCCTGATTTATACCATTATGGTTTTGCTACAAGGAAAAGGGAAATAATAAATGATATTTGAATTTAAAAAAGGAAAAATCAAATTAAATCGTTATTGCGGCAAATCAATTGTTTTGCTAATAGCAATAATAATGTCTCCATATCTACTTCGGGGACAAGTAGAACCGGACAGCATAAGTGGAAAAAGGAAAGGCGAATTTGTTGTATTACCCGCATTGGGATACACACCGGAAACCGGTTTTTTAGGTGGTGCATTTACAGAATATTATTTTGATGTGGCAAGGGATACCAATGCAAGGATGTCCAAAATATTAGTCGGCGGATTTTATACATTGAAAAATCAAATGTTCATTGGTATAAGCCCGGAAATATACACCAAAGGTGAAAAATATATTTTTACCGGATTAATAAAATATTCAAAATTTTCCGAAAGGGATTATGGGCTAGGGAATGATTCGGATGCGGTAGTCGTCCAATATGATTTTGATAAAAATAAAATAGATACTTTAAATTATTTAGAATACGAATACCAATCTTTTGGGATAGAAGCAGGTGGGTTCAGAAAGATAAAAAATGGCTTGTATGTAGGCTTGGCATTTAATTATGAAAAATTGTGGGATTACGATCGTTTTAGAGATAGTGCTGTTATTATTTATCAAGATCCGGTACGTGATGAATTCAATCCCAAAATGTTATCGAGTTCCAGTTCCGGCATTGCATTGGCAATGAATTATGATACTCGGAAAAATTCCAATTACCCCAAAGATGGAACATATATACAATTTAGAAGTTGGCTATATGAATCGTGGCTGGGAAGTGATTTTGAATATTTTGGAATTACTTTGGATGCAAGGAAATACCTGAATTTTTATAAGGAACAAGTTTTGGCATTGAGATTGATAAATGAACAAAGATACCCCTTTGATAATAGCCTCATTTCAAAATTCGATATGTCGAGGGTAGGCGGAAAAATTTTCGCAAGGGGATACTATGAAGGAACATATGTGGACAACCATATGTTGGCTTTTGAAGCCGAATATAGAATTCCCTTATGGCTGGATCCGAATTCCAGCATTTGGCAATTTTGGAAAAGACTCGGAATAGTTGTTTTTGCCAGCGGTTCCAGAGTTTATGAAAATTGGGAAGGCATCTCATTAAAGAATATGCGGTTCACGGCAGGGCTTGGTGGAAGGATTTTATTGAGTGCAGAGCAAAAAGTGAATATTAGAATAGATATCGGAGTGGGACTGGATCCGAAATCCGATTTTGATAAGCGGAGTATTGGTTTATACCTTTATATAGGTGAAGCATTTTAATACACTGTAAACTAAGTTGTTTAAAATTTTGATGAGATTATTTTGGGATTTGGCGAGGCATTTTTTGACAGCATAGCCTTAGCTATGGTGGAGAAAAATAACGATGTCCAAATTTCAAAAGAAGCCATAAAAAATTAAATTTATTTAGTTTACAGTGTATTTAACGTTACGACAACAAAGAACTATTGTATTTTTTCGTTTACTAGAATGAATACAGACACAATTACTTTATGATGGATTCTAGAATTTACACCTTATTAATCTTACTAGGGATTACTTTTGGGCTTAAAGCCCAAAGCACCAAGGAATTAAAAGATATTACGGATAAGATAATCATCCATGATACCAAAATAAAAATAGGGAAAACCACGCCCGGATTGATAGCCGCAATGATAGATAATGATTCGACCTATATCATTGATTATGGCTCCACGAATATGGATTCTCTAACTCGGATGACAGAACATACCATTTTTGAGATGGGCAGTTTTTCCAAGGTATTTACAATTTCCCTTTTGTCAATACTAAAAGACGAAGGTCTTGTGGATTATGAATCATCTGTGAATTCCCTATTGCCCAAAGTATTTGAAAATACCAAAATCGGAGATAAATTAAAGCTCAAACATTTACTCAGCCACAGTTCTTCCCTGCCTAAACTGCCCAATGATTTTGGTTTGAAACAACCCGATCCGAATGACCCATACTCCGCTTATACAAAAGAGGATTTACTATCTTTTTATGCAACACATCCATTCGAGGATTGGAATGGTGAATCTTATGTTTATTCCCATGTGAATTATGCATTGGTAGAAGTCATCATAGAACATGTGACCAAAAAATCTTATAGGGAATTAT
>JAHDHJ010000068.1 GCA_020631375.1 Saprospiraceae bacterium
TTAAATTTTATTGTTTTCAAAGTTTGGATAAATGGTGTGATTATACTCTTGATTCTAAGTTTGTCCTTCTATTTGGAAACAACAGAAAATAAATAGTATTTTTATCGCCCAAGAATAAAAAAGCATCAAAATGATAGAATTCATATTAAATGACAAATTTATCCAAGCAGATCCGAAAAAATCAGGGATTGCATTCTTGGACTTTCTAAGAAAAGATGAAAGCTTGAAAGGAATGAAATTGGTTTGTAAAGAGGGAGAATGTGGTGCTTGTACAGTATTAGTAGGAGAGCTGAAAGAAGGGGAGCTTATGTACCAATCCATGACTTCATGTATCATGCCATTGGCGAATGCCCATAGAAAACATATTGTAACTATAGAAGGAATAAATATGGAAGGCTTGAATAAAGTCCAACAAGAAATGGTCGATAATAATGGTACACAATGTGGTTTTTGCACTCCCGGTTTTGTGATGAGTATGACTGGTGCATTGCTTACAGGAGAAGTTGTGAATCAAGAAAACATGATAAAAAATATTGATGGAAATATTTGTAGATGTACAGGTTACCATTCGATATTAAGGGCTTGTGAAAATGTAGTTTCAGATGTTGGAGGTAAACCGAAAAGTATGAATACATTAATTAAAAAATCATATTTGCCAGCTTATTTTAAAGACATAAAAAAGCAGTTGGAAAATATAAATTCGGATAGGGATAAATCTGGTATTCATAAAAGAAAAGACGGCGTAAAATTAGGAGGCGGAACGGATTTATATGTTCAACGACCCAGCGAATTATACGAATCACAGCCCAACCATATGTATGATAAACCCAAATTGAATGACATTAAAATCGTAGGAAAAGAAATGCGTTTTGGTGCATCGGTTACGATGGGCGATTTATACCGTTCCGAATTATTTAATAATGCTATTCCCAAACAAAAAGAATTTTTTAAATTATTATCCTCCACCCAAATCCGGAACATGGCAACCATAGGCGGAAATTTAATC
Organism: Saprospiraceae bacterium; assembly: GCA_020631375.1. Classification (GTDB taxonomy): domain Bacteria; phylum Bacteroidota; class Bacteroidia; order Chitinophagales; family Saprospiraceae; genus JAHDCE01. Next base: position 1,007 of record JAHDHJ010000068.1, read on the forward strand.
AATGCTTCTCCCATAGGTGATTTTACGATTTTCCTTTTAGCAATGAATAGTAAAATTGTATTAACTAAAGGAAATAAAAACCGAACAATTCAATTAAAAGATTTTTATTTGGATTATAAAAAAATGGATTTGAACGAGGGAGAATATTTAAAAGAAATTCGTTTTAATATTCCCGATTGGAATAATACATTTTTTAGTTTTGAAAAAGTAAGTCTTAGGAAATACTTAGACATAGCTGGAGTAAATACTGCTTTTCAAGTTACTTTGGATGACAATAAAAAAATAATCGAAGCACATATTTCCGCAGGTGGGGTAGGACCCATTCCTTGGTATTTAAAAAAGACCCGTCAATTTCTTTTAGGAAAAACATTTGATGAAAAAACCATTGATAAAACAATTAAAATTATCAATGAAGAAATTACACCCATAAGTGATGCAAGGGGAACGGCAGATTATAAAAGACTTTTATTAAGACAATTATTTTTAGCACATTGTCTAAAAATAGATGAAAGTATTTATGATGTAAGAGCATTAATTCAATCCTGAATTTTTAGAGATGACAAATAAAATAAAAACAAGAAATAAAGACATTAATTTAGATGCACCTTTCCATGTTTCCGGAAGGACTAAATATGTGGATGATATTCCGGAACATCAAGGAACTTGTTATGCCAAAACGTATTATTCCCGTTGTGGAAATGGGACAATAATAAAATTAAATACTAAAAAAGCAGAACAATTTCCCGGAGTCATCCGAGTTCTGACATATAAGGATGTACCCGGAGAAAATCAGATAGGAGGCATAGTAGCAGATGAACCATTATTGGCAGAAAAAGACGTTCATTTTTATGGACAACCCATTTTATTAATTGTAGCCAAAACAGAATCCATTGCTGAAAAAGCAATGGAATTAATTGAAATAAAATACAAGGAAAAAGAAATCATTGTTGACCCTAAGGAAGCTTATGAAAAAGGATCGGTTCTAGCAGGTTCAAGAACATTTAAATTAGGGAATCCCAATTCCAATTTTAAAAAATGCAAATACGTTTTTGAGGGAGAAGCAGACTCTGGTGGACAAGAACATCTATACCTCGAAACTCAAGGAGCTTATGCTATTCCAAAAGACCAAGGAGGATTATTCATTCACAGTTCCACACAAGGACCTACAGCAGTACAGAGAGTCGTCGCGAAAGTCCTCGGATTGAACATGAGCCAAGTAGAAATCAATGTCAATCGCATAGGCGGAGGCTTCGGAGGAAAGGAAGATCAAGCTTCCCATTGGGCGGCTTTGGCTGCCTTTGCGGCACATATCTGTAAATGTCCGGTAAAATTAATTCTCAGCCGGCATGAGGATTTACAAATGACCGGAAAACGCCATCCATACAGAAGCTATTATATAATCGGTTTGGATGAGAATTTGAAAATTATGGCATATGAAGCTACCTTTTACCAGAATGGAGGAGCAGCGGCAGATTTGTCTCCAGCCGTTTTGGAAAGGACATTATTCCATGCTACGAATAGTTATTATGTTCCCAATATTAAAATAACGGCGCATCCTTGCAAAACCAATATTCCTCCCAATACCGCATTCAGGGGATTTGGAGGTCCACAAGGAAAATTCGTCATCGAAGCAGCCATTCACCATGCTGCCAAAGAACTCAAAACCACAGCAGATAAAATCCAGAAAGCCAATTTATTTAAAAATGGAGATGAATTTTCATTCGGGCAAATCGTAGAAAATTGCGAAGCAAAAAAATGCTGGGACGAAACCACTAAAAGATACAAACTGAAACAACTCCGCAAGGAAATTGATACATTCAATAAGGAGAATAAATATTTCAAGAAAGGCATTGCCCTGCAGCCCATTTGTTTTGGAATTTCATTCACCAACACACCTATGAATAATGCGAGGGCATTGGTTCATGTTTACAGTGACGGAAGTGTGGGCGTAAGTACCGGAGCGGTAGAAATGGGACAAGGCGTAAATACCAAAATGGTTCAAGTAGCAGCACAAGCATTTGGTTTGGAATTATCGGACATCCGTTTGGAAGATACCAATACCACACGTGTCGCCAATACTTCACCCACCGCAGCAAGTGCCACCGCAGATTTGAACGGTCGGGCATTACAAGATGCTTGCAATCAGATTTTAGAAAGAATTATTCCTTTGGTTTGTGAATTATTAAAAGAAAAGAACCCTAAGAATATCACTTTTGAAGGAGGATTGGTCAAGGCAAAACGGAAAAGTATGCCTTGGCAGGAATTGGTGCAAACCGCATTATTGCGAAGAATAAATATGAGTGCAAAGGGACATTATTCCACTCCCATCATTCATTTTGATAAAAAGAAAGAAAAAGGTCATCCATTTGCCTATCATGTCTATGGCAATTCTATCTTTGTCGTTAAGTTGGATTGTATTAGGGGAACTTATGAATTCGAATCCGTCAAAATTGTACATGATTTTGGTTCAAGTATGAATAAAGCCCTTGATTTGGGACAAATTGAGGGAGGATTGGTGCAAGGGATGGGTTGGATGACAATGGAAGATGTGGTCTATGATAAAAAGGGTATGTTAAAGTCTAACACTTTGGCTACTTATAAGATACCGGATGTTTACTTTGTGCCCAAAGAATTGGATGTTCATTTTCTGAATACAAAACATGACAATTTAGCCATCCTAAAATCAAAAGCAGTGGGGGAGCCGCCTTTGATGTACGGATTAGGTGCATATTTTTCTATTATCAATGCAATTTTGGCTTATAATCCAAATGCAAAAATAACTTATAATGCACCTATTACTACAGAAAAAATACTAATGGCATTATATACTTAAAAATTAGATATTAATAAATTAAAACAGAAATCACACATATTTTTTTGTAAAAAAAAGATATTACAAACATACACAATGAGAATAGGGATTTATAGTAACAGATGTTACTTGGACGGAGTACTGAAAAAAGCGAATATTTATATAGAAAATGGAAAAATCGCAGAAATACAACTAGGTGCTAAAAGTAGTCAGATAGATTATGATTTTGAAGATGATGTCATTATGCCCGGAGCGATTGACACGCATGTACACATCAATGAACCGGGCAGAACCGAATGGGAAGGATTCGAAACGGCTACCAAAGCCGCTGCTAGGGGAGGAATAACTACTTTAGTGGATATGCCCTTGAATTCTACTCCGGTTACAACCACAATTACAGCGCTGAGAGATAAAATCAATGCGAGCAATGGACAATTGAATGTCAATTGCGGATTTTGGGCGGGAATTACAGATAATAATCTCCAAGAATTGGATAAATTATTATCTGCGGGTTGCCTTGGGGTCAAAGTATTCATGGTTCATTCAGGCATAGATGAATTCCCTGATATTTCAGATGAACATTTGGAGGAATTGATGCAATATTTGGGAAGTAAGAATATTCCCGTCCTAGCACATTGTGAGAAAGAAGAAGAGTTGAAAGAATTGGCCCCAAACACCGATTCATATAAAAAATTCCTTGCATCAAGACCCAAAGCTTCCGAAGATAAGGCTATCGAACAATTTATTTCCCTTAGTGAGAAACATAATTGCAAGGCGCATCTCGTTCATTTGTCATCTTCTAATTCCTTAGATCGGATTAGGAATGTCAAATCAAATAAAGCTCCCTTGACCGTAGAAACTTGCCCTCATTATTTATTATTCAATGCAGAAGAGATAGATGATAAGGATACGCTTTATAAATGTTGTCCGCCGATCAGGGAAAAAAGTAACAATGATTTACTTGTCAAAGCATTAGTCGATGGAACAATAGATTTCATTGCTACGGACCATTCACCCGCACCTCGCTCACTTAAGGAAATGGAGTCGGCAAATTTCACAGCAGCATGGGGAGGTATTTCGGGATTGCAATTTTTGGTATCGGCTAGTTGGACAGCAGTAAAGGAGAAAATGGATTTGGAAAGTTTTATTCCTTTAATCACTTCTAAACCCGCCAAATTTTTAGGATTGGAAAATAAAAAGGGATTCTTAAAAGAGGGTTATGATGCCGACATTACCGTATGGAATCCGGAAAAAGAATTCAAAGTCGAAGAAAGAACGATAGGGCATAAGCATAAAATAACGCCCTATAAAGGAAAAACACTTTCAGGAAAAAATACGGCGACTTTCGTCAATGGAAAATTAGTTTTCAAGAATGGTATTTTCCTAAATAGGAATTGTGGAGAAAAAATATTGAGGCAAGAACATATTCTGGTCTAATTTTTTTATATTTAGTTTTCCAAAAGAAGCATCGGTACTCCAAGTGGAATGTCGATGCTTTTTTATCTCTAAAAACCAAGACAGCTTCTTAATAACCTCAATCTATTTTCCCCTCAGGAGGGGCTTAATAGCATCAGTATTACAAAACAAAACGAGAAATGGAATTTCAAGAAAAATACATAGACCTAATCAGCGAAAGACTTGGAGGAAAAGTACTATTCACAACGGATGATTTTTTTGCAGAAAAAGAAAATCTGATAAAAAAAGGACGAGGTATTTTTATTGCTGATAAATATACAGACAGAGGCAAATGGATGGACGGATGGGAATCCAGAAGGAAAAGAACAGCAGGACATGATTGGTGTGTAATCCAGTTAGCAACACCCGGAAAAATAAAGGGATTCGATATTGATACCAATCATTTTCTAGGAAATCATCCTCCGCATGCTTCAGTAGAAGCTATTTATTTGAATGAAGATATCAGCCGTAATTCCCAAGAGGAATTCGATAAATTGGAATGGAAGGAAATTTTGGAAAAATCCCCATTGGATCCCGGAAGCCAACATTTATTTGAATGCAAGGATGGGGGCGTTTATAATTATGTGAGATTACACATCTATCCGGATGGTGGAGTCGCTCGATTTAGGGTTTACGGAGAAGTGGAAAAAAATTGGTCAGCCATTAATGAAGATGAAACCCTTGATTTGGCGGCGGCAATAAATGGGGCAAAAGCAATTACTTGCAACGACATGTTTTTCAGCTCAAAAGACAATCTCATAATGCCAGGAAAAGGAGTGAATATGGGCGACGGTTGGGAAACCAAACGAAACCGCATTCCAAACAATCGGGATTGGATTATTGTCCGCTTGGCACATCAGGGAACTATTGATAAAATAATGGTGGACACACATCATTTCAAAGGAAATTATCCGGACACTTGCAGTATGGAAGCCTGTCATGCGGATAATGATTCGGACGTTATGAATGGAAATGTAGAATGGACAGAAATATTGGAAAAACAAAAACTTTCCGCTCACGCAGAACACAATTTCAAACCCAATTCCAATGCCCAAAAACCGATAACACATATCAGGATGTTCATTTATCCCGATGGCGGAGTGAGCCGATTGAGATTATGGGGAAAAATTTTGTAAATTAGCTTTTTCTGTAGATAAATTAGATTTAGAGATGCTTAGATTTTTAGACTAAAAGATATTCTAAAAACCACCTCAATTATCCAAGCATCTCTAAATCTAAATATCTAAACATCTAAACATCTAAAATGAACATAGCTTTACTCATTCTTTTGTTTTTTGTTATCATGATCCTACTCATGGTCAATAAGACGACCTATAGTTTGACCTATCTGGAACATAAAATAGAGGAAGAAGATAAAGACACCAAAGCTGATGAATTCCAAAGAGAGAAAATATCGGATTCCAAAGTATTCAATTATGCAGGAATGACATTGGTCTTCCTACTTATAGGACTGATTGTGTACATGAATGTAGAAGGAACTGTTTACGAAGGGCATATGCGGGAATGGATGAATATAGTCGTCCGTTTGTTACACATCACATTTGGAATTGCTTGGATAGGAACTTCATTTTATTTCGTAGGCTTGGAAAATAGCTTGGATAAGGAAAATAAAAGAGAAGGAATAGCAGGAGATTTATGGTCGGTACATGGCGGCGGATTTTATTTTATTGAAAAATATAAAGTTGCCCCAAAAAATATGCCTAAGGAATTGCATTGGTTTAAATATGAAGCCTATTTTACTTGGTTGTCCGGTTTTTGCCTCCTTTTCGTAGTCTATTATTTCAATGCCAATTCCATGCTCATAGACCCCAATGTTTGGGATGTCGAACCTTGGGTTGGCGTATTGGTAGGCATCGGATCATTAATCCTTGGATATGCGATTTATGATTTAATGAGTAGGACGCCTTTATTAAAAAAGCCTATGCTTTTTGGTTTGGTAGGATTTATCATAGCCGTTTTATTTGCTTATTTTTATACACAAGTATTTAGTGCGAGAGCGGCGTATATTCATTTTGGTGCATTGCTCGGAACTTGTATGGCGGGAAATGTTTTTTTCTGCATCATTCCAGCCCAAAAAGCATTGGTCAAAGCAGCGAAAGAGGGGAGTTATTTAGACCCTTGGCTCGGACAATTCGCAAGGATGCGGTCTTTCCATAATAATTATTTTACAATGCCGGTGCTTTTCGTAATGATAAGCAATCATTTTCCAAGCACATTCGGACATGAATGGAATTGGCTCATCCTAGCAGCGATTACATTAGGCACAGCCGGATTGAAACATTATTTTAATTTAAGGGAACAAGGAAAAATGTCAACTTATGTTTTTCCTATTTCATTATTAATATTAATATCAGTCGCTTTTCTTTCCGCACCACAAGCCAAAGGAGGAAAATGCTCTCCGGTAGAATTTCCAGTCGTTTATAATATTATAAAAGATAGATGCCAACAATGTCATTCATCAAAACCAACAGATAAAATTTGGACTTCTGCACCCAATGGGATGAAATTGAATACGCCGGATGAAATAAAGGCACAAATAGATCAGATTATGCAAAGGGTAGTCATTACGGAAACCATGCCAAATAATAACGCTACGAATATGTTACCCGAAGAAAGGGAAATGATTCGTTGTTGGATAGAACAAGGGGCGAAGATTGATTAGTTTTTTTAATGAATAATGAATAATGAATAATGAAATGATCCGTGTTTTTGGGTGAATTTTAAGAAATCATTTACTCTACTCGATGGTTTTTAAAATAACTGCCGTTTCAGGTGTTTGTTCACCTGAAACACTCCGTCCGAACAGTATTTCAAGGTGGACAAACACCTTGAAAGGCGAGTCGGGTTCTTGAATAGAAAAACCATCGGGTAGAGTAGAAATCATTCTATCTAAAATCTATATATCTCAATATCTAATAATCTCTACATCTAAAAATAAAATGCAATCATTAAAAGAATTTAACGGACAAACAAAAAAACAGGCCAAGGAAGCATTGTTTAATTGTTGTGGATCTAAGAAATGGGTCAATAAAATGATGTCGCATTTTCCATTTAAAAATGAATTACAATTATATAATCATGCCAGGGAAATCTGGTATGAAGAATGTAAACCCAAGGATTATTTGGAGGCATTCACACATCATCCTAAAATAGGAGATGTAAAAAGCCTGACGGAAAAATTTGCATCCACAAGTAATTGGGCAAGTAAGGAACAAGGAAGAGTAGAAGAAGCCACAAAAGAAACCATCCAAGAATTAGCGGAAAAAAATAAAGCCTACGAAAAGAAAAACGGATTTATTTTTATCGTTTGTGCTACAGGAAAATCAGCAGACGAAATGTTGGATTTATTGACCTATCGTTTGATGCATTCCAAGGAAGAAGAAATCAATGTAGCGATGGGTGAACAATTTAAAATTACGCTAATTCGATTAAATAAATTAATGAAATTGAAACATGAAATTTGGAATGTGGTGAGCCATATTACGACACATGTTTTAGATACGAGTAAAGGTTTTCCCGGAAGATATATACAAGTCCAACTTAAGGAGTTCAAAAATAATCAATGGCTAACGAAATCCATGGGCGTAACGAATGCGGATGGAAGAGTACCCGATTTATTGCCGCCAGGAGTATTTTTGGAAAAAGGAAATTATCAAATGGTTTTCAATACAGAGGATTATTTTAAATTATATGGATTCAAAGGATTTTATCCAAGAGTATGTATAGATTTTACAGTTTTTGATAAAAGTCATTATCATGTTCCCTTATTAATTAATCCATTCGGATATTCTACTTATCGGGGGAGCTAGAATATTGATTAAATTCTATTTCATTCGCTAGCGACTATTTTTATAATCGCCTGACGAGTACCGTTTAAAAAGAATTACTGTTATTTAATTGTCTACATTTTATACAGAAACTCGTCTGACGATTATAAATGTAAAATGCCTAGTAACAGAATAAGATAAGAATATTAATATTATAAAAATGAAAAGATTAACAAGTATAACTGTTGCGGATAAAAGAAAGGTATTCAGTAAATTGAAAAGAGCCAATATGGCTTTCAGAAAAAAATATCCGGGAGATAAACCCGATAGACAACCCGTTCATACCGTATATGGAGGAGCTAATTTATTCAAGCATAATATAGCAGAATCTTTTTCCAAAAAATCATTGGATTCATTAAATAACCATGTCGCCAATTTTTGCGAATTCGGAAAAATTTTCGGATTGGATGGAGCCAATGAATTGCCATCGGGAAAAAAGAAAGTAAAAGAATTAGAAAAGCAATTAAAGAAATTATCTGTAAAAGAAAGAAGAAAACATCCCGGCTTTTTATCTTACGAAGTTTATAAAAAAGTCAAGAAGAAATTAAAATCCGAAGCATTGGAAGATTTTAGGATTGACTTTGAAGATGGCTTCGGAAACCGTTCCAATGAAGAAGAAGATAATACTGCATTAAATGCTGCAAGAGAAGTTGCCTTAGGAATGGAAAAAGGAACATTGCCTCCATTCATAGGAATAAGGATTAAATGTTTCGCCGAAGAAACGAAGGAGAGGGGATTAAGGACTTTGGATATTTTCGTAACGGAATTAGTAAAAAAATCAGGAGGGAAATTACCTGATAATTTTGTGGTCATGTTACCCAAGGTTACGATTCCAAGTCAAGTGACTGCCCTAGTAGAATGTTTTATTTTATTAGAAAATAAATTGGACTTGGAAGCGGGGTCATTGAAAATGGAAATGATGGTGGAAACCACACAATCCATAATGGATTATGATGGAACGAATCCATTATCCAGATTCGTGGAAGCGAGTAAAGGAAGATGCACGGCGATGCATTTCGGAACCTATGATTATACGGCATCATGTAGTATAACGGCAGTGTATCAGGAAATGGATCATCCCGTTTGTGATTTTGCACATCATATGACTAAGGTGGCATTGGCACATACCGGAATTTTTCTTTCCGATGGTGCAACGAACACGATGCCCATTGGCCCGCATAGAGGAAAATTAAGCAAAGCACAAATAGAAGAAAATAAAAGGGTCGTGCATCGTTCTTGGAAAAAAGGCTATGATCATATACGCCATTCGTTATGGAACGGATATTATCAAGGTTGGGATTTGAACCCTGCACAATTACCAATGCGTTATACGGCAGTTTATGCATTCTTTTTGGAGAGCTATCATGATGCAGTGGATCGTTTAAAAACTTTCGTAGAAAAAGCGGCACGTGCCACATTAATCGGAGATGTTTTTGATGATGCGGCAACGGGTCAGGGATTATTGAATTATTTTTTAAGGGCATTGAATAGCGGAGCCATTTCTGAAAAAGAAGTGTTGGCTACCGGGCTGACATTGGATGAAATCCGAACAAGAAGTTTTAGGGCAATATTAGAAGGTAGGGCAGAGAAAGAAGAAGATGGAAAAGAAAAAGGATTGACAGGAGAGGAGTGATTAATGAATATTTGGAACTACATATTAAAAACCATTCGGGATAATAAAAAATTAATTTTATTATATGTTTTGGATAGCAAGGGTAGTTCGCCAGGGAGAAAGGATTTTGCTTTGGCAATTCGGGAAGATGGCGGATTTATGGGGACGATTGGGGGTGGAATAATGGAACATAAATTAGTGGAACTCGCCAAGGAGCTTTTGATTAAAAATGAAAATAAAATTTTAATCAAAAAACAATACCATAATAAGGAAAATAAAAATAACCAATCCGGAATGATTTGTTCCGGAGAGCAAACCATCGCTTTTATTCCTATGGATTTTTCATGCAATGTACAGATGAACCAATTGGAAAATGCTTTGGAAAATAACATTCCGTTTTCGTTTAGGATAAATTCTGAACGATTTTCTATTTCACTTATTTTACCCGAAAAGGAGGATTCGTTTTTATTTGAAAATGAAAATAATTGGGAATTTAATAGTACAATTAATAAAAAGGAAAAAATCCATATTTTTGGTGCGGGGCATGTCGGTTTGGCATTGTCCCAAATATTATCATTGATGGATTTTTATATTGCCATTTATGATGATAGGGCGAGTTTGAACACTTTTGAATCGAATTCTTTTGCTGATGAAAAACAAATAATTGATTATAATAATGTTTTAGAACAAATTAAAATCAATAAAAATGATTATATTGTACTTGTGACTTTTTCTTACCGTTCGGATAAATTATTATTGGAACAATTATACAAAGAAAAATATAAATACATCGGAATGATGGGTAGTGAGGGGAAAATAAAAAACCTTTATGAGGAATTAAAAAAACAAGGAATAAGGGAAGAAGAATTATCTCATGTTTATGCACCAATAGGAATGCCGATTTATAGTAAGACTACACAAGAAATTGCAGTCAGCATAGCAGGAGAAATTATTAAAATTAAAAATAAGGATTTACCGAATGGTCGATCCTATTGATAAATAAACACAACACAATGACACAATCAGAATGGGATTTACACTTTATAAAATTGGCAATAGCCAGAGCAACCAAAGGAGTAAAAAACGAAGAAGGAGGGCCTTTCGGAGCAGTTATCGTAAAGGATAATAAAATAGTAGGCGAAGGAAATAATTTGGTGACTTCTACAAATGATCCAACAGCCCATGCCGAAGTGGTCGCTATAAGGAATGCTTGTAAAAATGTAAATAGTTTCCAATTGGATGGCTGTACGATTTATACTTCTTGCGAACCATGTCCCATGTGTTTGGGAGCTATTTATTGGGCGAGACCCAGCCGCATTGTTTATGCTTGTACGAAACAAGATGCTGCCAAAATAGATTTCGACGACCAATTTATTTATGATGAAATCGAATTACCTATTCCACAAAGAAAAATTCCTACAGTGCAAGTTGGTAGGGAAGAAGGCTTGAGCGTTTTTAGGCTTTGGGCAGAAAAAGAAGATAAGACGGAATATTAAAATTCAATTCCCGAATTTTAAAACCTCCCCGACCACATCTTCCACATCATCATAAATGGAAAGGAGAAGATTTTTATATTTTCCCTCTTTTTGCATTTGCAAAAGAAAAGGATAAACAGGTCTTTCTTTCGTCCAATATTTAGAATTAATAAATACCATCGGACTAGGAAATTCATAAGAGACATAATGGTTTTGACAAGCGTCTTGGAAAATTTCCTGTATCGTTCCCGCACTTCCCGGAGAATAAATAACACCGCCTTTGGCTATTGCCAATAAACCCTCTTCCCTCACGCTATTCGCAAAATACTTTGCAATTCTGCTAGCGAATGGAGTCGGAGGTTCATGCCCATACAACCAGGTAGGAATACCTACACTTTCATATTTTTTTATTTGTGGAAATTGTTCAATAACTTCAAAAGCAGTTCTCAGCCAATCTTTTTGAGGTAAATAACTCGGACAGGTTTTTAGGATTTTTACTCCACTATTCAAATCTTTTTTGGTTCTTCCTGCAAACCAAGCACCGACATGGGTGGCTTCCATTGCTCCCGGACCGCCGCCGGAAACCATGAGGTAACCCTCTTCGGTAAGCCGTTTGGAAATCAGACAAATATTTTTATAATCCTTGCTTCCCCTTTTCAGACTATGACCGCCCATGATGGCAATTACTTTTTTATCATCATAATTTCTAATAAAATCATGCAAGGCATCCGTAACGGAATGGTCATGAATTCTTCTTGCCAATGATTCATAAATAGTATCCGCTTCCGCTCCGCCTTTTGCTATATAATGGTCGTACACTTTTTTGTCATAAGTGTTGTCATAAGTTTCTGGAAGTTCTTTATTGTAACCACTATAAATGGAATTTCTAGTATAAAGTTTTGAAATATATTTTTTGAAAGGAACTTTCATTTTTGGAAAAAGAATATTATCACCTTTATCCATTATATAATCCCTTATGTCCTTGTCAACCTTACAACCCAAAAATAAACATTCCCTGAATTTTGTCTGAAGAATTAGTTCTTTCACTTTCGTTAAATCCAAATGCTGGAATGCAGCTTTTTCTACCAAGGGCATTCGAGGTAATTCTTTTCGTATTTCTTTTAATGATTCGTATTCGTGCATGATTGGAAAATAAAATTCAGGAAATTATTTTAAAATTAATAGACATTATTACGAATTGTTTTTTATGCAAGACCAATTAGAGATATTGAATAATATACAAGGCATTTCTTGAAAAGCGTAGCCTTAGCTACGGTTGAAAGAAATAACGAAGTAGATTTTCAAAAGAATAATTGGGCTATAATCAATAATTCGTAATAATGTCTAATTGTTCTTTGGAAATATTATCCTTCAATAAATCATGGTAAATCATTTTTTTATTAATACCATTATTAATGACTTGGGTAATACTTATGGTTTTCAGAAAACCCCGATTCATGATAAAGCCATTATAATCATCTTTTTCTCCTCCGTTCCGATGGAAATCCAAAACATCTTCCGTTTGTATATTTTTCTTTCCCTTTTTCCATTCTTCAAACCAAGCTTGTCTTGTTCTCTTGGCAGGAAAATCATACAATGGAGCAGATGACCAAAGGTAGGATTCATTCACATCCAAGGGAGTGAGATAAGTGTTTTCTTCGTCACGTCTCAATTGGAATAAATTACCCTTATCCCAAATAACCATCGTAAAAGGTTCGATGTCTTTTAAGTCATAATTTTGATAAAACGTTTCGGTATCCGGATAATCAAAAAAATCCATGACGATGATTCCCCGACTTTTCGGATAAGGCGGATTGTGTTTATGTTTTTTAAATGCACCGTTCAATAAACAGACCAATTTATTTTCATCGGATGCGCAAATCCAAGTTCCTCCTTTGATGTCCATTGGGAAAATTAGCCCTCCTTTTTTTGTAATATTTTCAGGAGAACGCAAAGGGCTTTCGTCACGGTTTGAAGTGAGGACGAATTGGTTTTTACCAGTTGGAATATAAGTGACTGTGCACATATTGTTATAAATCTAAAAAGGCAAGGACATAAAATGCCTTGCCTTTTTTATAAATCAGAAGAACAATTATTTGCTCGCTCTAATCAGATATTTTTCAGCTTCATTGTAAACAGAAGACTTAGGATATTCATCCTTGATCTTTTGAAAGGCATCCTTAGCTCCCTCCATATCTCCATTGGATTGCAGATACATTCCCAATTTTAATAAATTCAAAGGTGTGGTGAAACCATTCGGACTGCTGGTTGTTGCTTTTTTATAATGGCTCTTAGCCTTTTCTGCGTTACCCATTTCAGCATATGCATCACCTAAGGCAGCATATTTTTGAGCAGGAGTAATATCATCCTTTGGAGAATAATCATTCAGATAATCAATGGCTATCTCGTAATTGCCTAGATTCAAATAACTGATACCTGCATAAAAAGTAGCCGTATTCGCTACATTCGTTCCAGAGTAATCCTCTATGATATCCAGAAAGCCTTTTGAGCTTCCACCAGGATTATCCAAAGCCAATGCGAATGAATCCTTTTCGAACATCATTTGTGCCTGGGACATGGAATTCTTAGCCTCGTCATTCCTCGGTGCTTTGTAAAGGAACATATAAGCCAATATTGCTGCAAGCAACAATACAACGACACCTATGACTCCCAATACCTTAGTGGAATTCTGTTCAACATAGTCTTGTAAAGTTTCTACTTTACCGACTACATCTACTAATGTTTCTTCTTCTTGCTTTTGGGTCTTTTTTCTTCTTGCCATCTTTTAGACAAATTTTAATGTGTTTTCTTTAAAATCGGCACAAAGATAAATAATCTTTCTGTATAAAACATATAAAATGTAAAGGAGTAGCAGATTAATCTGCTATTATTTTATTAGAAAAAAAACTGTTTTTATTTGTAATCCAATACTTTATATATAAGGATATGTTCAGTTATTCCCATTCCTTGATGAAAGGATAGTCTTCTTGCACATAATTATCTGTCCAAAGTTCTTTTGGATCAGGCAGCGGGGATTCTATTGCGAATTTTACAGAATCTTCGACTTCCGCCTTAATCTTCGATTTTATTTCCTTGATTTCAGCTTCAGTTCCTATTTTGTTATCAATAATTACCCTCTCCAATTGCTTGATAGGATCACGGTCACGGTAAGAATTCAATTCATCCCTAGTTCTATATTTGGCAGGGTCGGAAACTGAGTGTCCCTTATATCTATAGGTTTTGATTTCTAAGAAATAAGGTCCTTTTCCAGAGCGGATATGGTCGGCAGCTTCCTTGATGGCTTCATGTACTGCCATTGTATCCATTCCATCAACATCCCTATGGGGCATGCCGAAAGCTTCGCCCACTTGGTGGATATCGTGTACATTACTCGTTCTTGAAACGGAAGTACCCATTGCGTAGCCATTATTCTCCACAATATATAATACGGGAACGTTCCAATTCATAGCCATATTGAATGATTCATATAATGCGCCTTGTCTGGCAGCACCATCTCCGAACATACAGACACAAAGATTGTCCGTACCCTTATATTTTTCCGCAAAAGCGATTCCAGTACCAATGGGAATCTGTGCACCTACTATACCATTGCCACCAAAATAATTCAGCTCTTTGGAGAAGAAGTGCATGGAGCCGCCTTTGCCATTCACACATCCGGTAGCCTTTCCGAATAATTCCGCCATACATTCCCTGCTCGTCAATCCCCTTGCCAATGCCACACCATGTTGGCGATAGGCAGTAACCAGTGAATCTTCGGGGCGGATAGCAGTAGTCAAAGCTGCCGCTATGGCTTCTTGCCCAATATATACATGGCAAAATCCACGGATGTTTTGCTTGCCATATTCTACCAATGCCCTTTCTTCAAAACGCCTTACTCTAAGTGCAGTTTCATACCATTTGAAGAATGTTTCCTTGCTATAAGCCGGTTTTGTCTTCTTTTTTGCGGTGTTTTTGCTAACTCTTTTCGCCATAATGGTCGATGTTTGATTTTATGATTCACCAAATTTACAATGAAATTAATAAACCATTTAGATAAGAAGCATTATTCAGACAAAAAATATTTAGTTTCGTAATAATAAAACCAAAAAGCTATGGGTTTACACAATAAATTTGTCCCTTTGGAGGGACCGACCGTAGGTCGAGGGAGGAAAATTCCATTGAATTATTCTAAAGAGACAAAGTAGTATTAATACCATGCTCAAAATTGCTTATTCTCCCATTTATAAATATCAATTGCCAGAAAATCATCGTTTTCCGATGCTGAAGTATGAATTGATTGCGGAGCAATTATTATATGAGGGAACTGTCAACCAGGGAAATTTCTTTCATCCCGATGCTCTTTCTGAGGAGGTGATTTTGAAGACCCATGATAGGAGATATTGGAATAAATTGAAAAACTTGGAATTGACCGCTAGGGAAATCCGAAAGATTGGTTTTCCGCTGAGGGAAGATTTGGTTATTAGGGGAACTCATATTTCCCAAGGAACGATTGATTGTTGCCAATATGCGATGGAGTTTGGTATTTCCATGAATGTGGCTGGCGGGACGCATCATGCTTTTCGGGATAGGGGAGAAGGTTTTTGTTTGTTGAATGATTTTGCCATTGCTGCGAATTATTTATTGGATAATGAATTGGCTTCGCAAATATTAATCGTGGACTTGGATGTCCATCAAGGAAATGGGACAGCTAAGATTTTTGAAAATGATAATAGGGTTTTCACCTTTTCCATGCACGGAGAAAAAAATTATCCCACCCAAAAAGAAAAATCAGATTTGGATATTGGCTTACCGGATAAATGCGAGGATGAATTATTCCTATCTACTTTAAAAGAAACACTTCCCAAATTAATAGATAAGGTACAGCCCGATATTATTTTATATTTATCGGGAGTGGATGTTATTGCTTCCGATAAATTAGGCAGATTGAATATGACTAAAGGAGGAGTCAAGGAAAGGGACAGATTTGTTTTAGAAAATTGTAAAAAGAATAATATCCCAATAGCGATTTCGATGGGTGGAGGTTATTCTCCTAGGATTATTGATATTGTAGAAGCGCATGCAAATACTTTTCGCTTGGCTCAAGAGATTTATTTTTGAATGAACTTATTTTTATTTTTATCAAAAATAAATTGTGGAATGTCTCCTTTATACCATTTGTATTTTTCTTTATTGGGAATATAGTTTTTAATAAAATTAATCTTATTAAACTCATTTAAAGGAATGCTATCCAAAGTGTTTTGTATGTCAAAACCTCCTTTACAATTTGCTTTAAAAATGGGAATGGAAAAATTTAATTCCACATCTTTTTGACCTTGGATTAAATTGGAAATCTGTCTATTGAAAACATTTTTTAAAGTATCATTTTGTATGGATTGAATATCAAAATTAACTTTATTGTTTTTCATTCCTGAAACGGAATATTGCAGAATATCATTGACGCCATCGCAAGTAACATCTCGGAATTCTAAATCCATTTCCCGACCCGGTTTGGAAATGAAATTTACCCAACCCG
Source organism: Saprospiraceae bacterium (assembly GCA_020631375.1). Taxonomy (GTDB): domain Bacteria; phylum Bacteroidota; class Bacteroidia; order Chitinophagales; family Saprospiraceae; genus JAHDCE01. The sequence goes on from JAHDHJ010000068.1 coordinate 17,742, forward strand.
ATTGAGGGATTTCCTTACCCGTTTTTCCATTGAAGACATAGCCGAAATAATTGGACATATAAGTGGTGATATAAATCTTATCTTCTATTTTGTCACCGGTAATATCAGAGGAAT
>JAHDHJ010000069.1 GCA_020631375.1 Saprospiraceae bacterium
TAAGCCAACAGACATATCAAGATTTTAGTTTATATTTATTAGAATATTCTCAATTCAAAATATAATGAACATGAAAAAAAACTACGCTTTTATCCTAATATCATTCTTAACATTTTTCTCTTTCACCAATCCAATTGATTATAATTTAGAGAAAAACCAAGTGGCGATAGGTGGTGTAATTAACTCTTATGCGGCAATTACCAACATAAGCGAGGAAATCGGATGCTCTAGTATTCTCATGGTGGACGATGCTTCCGGCTTCAATGTAGGAGATCTGGCTATGGTTATCCAAATGCAAGGAGCAACCATGAATGAATCAAATTCCGCTGCCTTTGGTGATATAACTAATCTGAATAGTGCAGGACTTTATGAAAAAGTAACTGTGGAAGCCATCAGTGCAAATCAAATTACTATATCGGGATTAATTCATACCTATCAAGTCAGTGGAAAAGTACAAATCGTTTCCATTCCCCAATATGAAGATACAGAAGTTACAAGTGAGATTACTCCTATGCCTTGGAATGGAAGCAAAGGAGGAGTCATTGCAATGGAGGTAACAGGAACCTTGACCCTTATGGCAGATATTAATGCCAGCGCAAGTGGATTCCGAGGAGGTATCAGATCAAACCCTAATAGCGAATGTGGGACATTCAATAATAGTCCCAATTATTCGTATCCATCTTCTAGTTGGGAAGCAGAAGCTAAAGGGGAAGGTATAGTTGCTACCACTATAGGAAAAGAACATGGCAAAGGAGCACAAGCGAATGGCGGCGGCGGCGGAAATGATCACAATTCTGGCGGCGGCGGCGGTGCAGGGTTTTCTGTCGGGGGCAATGGTGGAGCAAATGATGAACCGGGCATATTTACTTGTAGTGGGAACAATCCAGGCTTAGGCGGAAAATCCCTTTCTTTTTCTGACCCCAGATTATTCCTTGGAGGAGGAGGAGGAGCAGGTCATGATAATAATGACGCAGGGAGTGACGGTGGCACAGGCGGCGGCATTATTTATATTAAAGCCAATATTGTTTTAGGAAATAGCAATAAGATTTCTGCAAAAGGAGAAGACATATTTGTTACCGCCGGAATGGACGGCGGCGGCGGCGGCGGCGGCGGCGGAACTATTTTACTTGACATTAGTAGTTCGAATGGAGATTTGAATATTTCGACTAATGGAGGCAAAGGATCGGATACGAACAACTTGAACCAAGAAAGGTGCATGGGCCCCGGAGGTGGCGGCGGCGGCGGTGTAATTTACACTGATTTGACTTCCGGTTCTTTGAATACTTCAATAGAAGGAGGTAGTCCAGGTATAGTTACCAATTCATCTGATGGATGTAATGGTTCTACAAATGGAGCGCAAACGGGAGGAAACGGAGCAGTGATGCCCTATCTTGGAATGCCTTTCAATACCGGTCCAAGTGCGGGAATGGAAAATTATATTGGCTGTATAAATGACGGATATGCTGTGACGATCAATAATACAACTTACAATGAATCCAATCCGACAGGAACAGAAATCATAGCCAACCAATTCGGTTGTGATAGCGTGATAAGTATTAATATGATTTTCAATTCAGGAGGGGCAAGTTCGATTTTCCCAGTGGTTTGTCCGGGAGAAGATTATCCTTACGGAAACTCCATTTATAATGAAAATAATCCAACAGGAACAGAGGCTTTCCCAACTGCATTGGGTTGTGATAGCATTGTTACTGTTTCCCTTAGTTTTCTAACAGAGGGAATGAATCTTCTTAGTCCTACAATTTGTGTAGGTGATGAATTTGTTTTCGGAACTGTTAGCTACGACCAAAGCAATCCATCAGGAATGCAAACTATTCCCAATGCTTCTTTCAACGGATGTGATTCAATCATTAACATCAATGTTTCTTTTCATTCCGAAATGACAGTCAGTGAAACTACCGACCTTAATCAAGTTACGATAAATATAAATGGGGGGACAGCTCCATTCACATACAATTGGAGTACGGGAGACACTGGGCAGACCAATACTTTGGAAGCATCGGGAACATATACTGTGATCGTTACAGATTCCAATGGATGCACAAAAGAACATGAATTTAATTTCGTAATGACTTCCAATGAAGATATAGCAAAGGATTATGGAATTAATATTTTCCCTAATCCAGCAGATAAGGATTTATTCATTTCTATTTCTTCTCCTGTAAATGATTTGAAAATGGAAATTCTAGATGTAGCCGGAAGGCAAATTTCACGACATAATAATTTGGATAATGATATTAAAATAAATGTTTCTACATTACCAAAAGGTACTTATATTATTAATTTAAAATCCTTGGAATTCAGTTATTCTAAAAAAATAGTCATTCTTTAGGGACTAGGCAATTAATTCCACTCAAATAATTTTTAATTGAAAATCGGCAACAAAAAACTTGTTGCCGATTTCCATTCAATTCCTAAAAGAATTTATCAACTCTATTTTTCCGATAATATTATCATTCATTTCTGCCAAGTCTTCGGCAAGAATCCAAAATTCCAAATGATGATCCAAACCCACTTTTTGCACTTCGTAATTTTTTAGGAAATCATCATCCACCTCGAACTTTAAAACATGACCGACTCCATAACTCGGCACATTCCATTCCCTTGTAATTTGTTCCGCATATGCTTCATTGAGAACAGGATAAAATATGGGCTGTCCCTCTAACCTTGGAGGAAATCTAAGCCATTTTGCAAGAATGATTAAATCTAATTCTGCCTGGTTTACGGGTCTGAATAAAATCATGTTTTCTGACGTTTTATTATTCTATAATGAATACTCCCCACCAAGAACCAAAAGAATGGCTTGTTTAGTTCCATCCTCTCTAAATGTAGCGCTATAATTTTAGCAACAACAAAATCATTGGGATTCTGCTTCATATTTCGTATTTTTGCCATAATGGCTAACAATCGTTAGTGTTCCAATAAAAATATTCCTATACATGTTCATGACTCGTTACGATATTGATAAAGATACCCTCCTAGATGCTTTCCGTTTGATGTGTACTGCCAAAACGATGGCAGAGGTCTATGAGGAAAATTTCAAATTCGTTTCCAAATACGTCCATGCCACGTCCAGAGGGCATGAAGCAATCCAATTGGCTGTGGGTATGCAATTATTGAAACAGGATTTTGCCTATCCTTATTATAGGGATGATTCCATGCTTTTGGGAATAGGAATGAAACCCTATGACCTGATGTTGCAAGTACTGGCTAAACGGGATGATCCATTTTCCGGAGGAAGGACATATTATGCCCATCCGAGTCTGAAAGATGATGACAAACCCAAAATCCCACACCAATCATCTGCCACAGGAATGCAGGCCATTCCCGCCACAGGCGCGGCAATGGGATTGCAATACAAGGAAAAATTCAATATAGGGGAATCATTTGATCATAAACCTTTGGTGGTTTGTTCCCTTGGCGATGCGAGCATTACCGAAGGGGAAGTCAGCGAAGCTTTCCAAATGGCTGCCTTGAAACAATTTCCAATCTTGTATCTGGTACAAGATAATGATTGGGACATATCTGCCAGCGCGGATGAAATCAGATCGCAGAATGCTTATGAATTCATACAAGGTTTCCACGGAATCAAGGCGGCAACTATCAATGGCAGCGACTTCATGGAAAGCTACAAAACCGTCCGGGATGCGATAGAATATATCCGTACAGAACGCCGTCCCTTTCTAATCCATGCCAAAGTTCCTTTATTGAATCATCATACTTCCGGTGTACGGATGGAATGGTACAGGGATGATTTGGAGGAACATCGGAGCCGTGATCCATATCCAATGTTCAAGGGTCAATTGATAGATGGGGGCATTGAGCTTAGCGAATTGGAAAAAATAGAAAAAATAGTCCGTAAGGAAGTAGAATCCGCACTATTGCGAGCAAGGGCAGCAGATGATCCAAGCCCTGAAGATTTACTGGCACATGATTATGCACCAACTCCGATTACTGAAGAAAAAGGGCTTCGTGAACCCGAAGGAGCGGATGAAGTCGTGATGGTGGATTGTGCTTTGTTCGGTGTGGAAGAATTGATGCGAAAGCATCCGGAATGTCTTTTATATGGACAGGATGTGGGAGGCAGATTAGGCGGCGTATTCAGGGAAGCAGCTACATTGGCACAGAAATTCGGAGATGATAGGGTCTTCAATACTCCGATACAAGAGGCATTTATCGTGGGTTCTACCGTAGGGATGTCTGCCGTTGGCTTACGCCCAATTGTAGAGGTGCAATTTGCGGATTATATCTGGCCGGGACTGAACCAATTATTCACGGAAGTGAGCCGGTCCTATTATCTTTCCAACGGAAAATGGCCTGCAAGTATGATTCTTCGTGTACCCATAGGTGCATACGGAAGTGGTGGTCCTTACCATTCTTCCAGTGTGGAATCTGTCGTAGCGAATATCAAGGGCGTGAAAATAGCTTATCCCAGCAATGGAGCAGACTTGAAAGGGTTGATGAAAGCGGCTTACTATGACCCGAATCCCGTTGTAATATTCGAGCATAAAGGTTTGTATTGGTCTAAAATGAAAGGCACGAATGCTGCCCGTTCCATCTTGCCGGATGAAGATTATGTATTACCTTTCGGCAAAGCAAAATCCGTTCTTCAAGCCAAGGAACGGAAAATTGAAGCCGGAGAAACGACTGCGGTCATTGCCTACGGAATGGGTGTGCATTGGGCATTGAATGCCGCAAAAAATTATAAGGGTCAAGTAGAAATCATAGATTTATGTACTTTGAATCCTTTGGATGAGGAAACGATTTTCGCTGCAGTTAGGAGACACAATAAATGCTTGGTCATTACGGAAGAAACCATAGAAAATTCATTCGCCCGAGCATTGGCAGGTAAGATTCAGGAAAATTGTTTCCAAGATTTGGATGCTCCGGTCATGACGATAGGTGCGGTGAATATGCCGGCTATTCCGTTGAATTCTATTCTGGAAGAAGCGATGTTACCATCAATAGAAAAGGTGAGTGTGAAAATTGGGGAGATACTTTCTTATTAACAAGAAATTAAAAAATGGGAAAGCAAGGAGAATTTGATTGGGAAAAAATTTATGATGAAATTCCCTTGGAAAAGATGGGCTGGTTTCATGAGGCACTTGATCCTGATTTGGAAAATGAATTGGAAAGATTAAAATATGATTCAGGTACTTTTCTGGATTTGGGAACCGGTGCAGGAACACAGGCTTACGAACTTTCTAAAAAAGGTTTCACCCTTACGGGAACGGACATTTCACAAAATGCTATTGACAAAGCTTCCCTTCGATATGAAAATATAGAATTCATACAAGATGATATTCTGAACCCCAGACTCAATAGACAATTTGATTTTATTTTTGATAGGGGATGTTTCCATTGTATCAGTGAGCAAGACCGGATATTGTATATCCGATCCGTTAGTAAGTTAATTAAGACAAACGGAATATTATTCCTTAAATGTTTTAGCCTGAACAATCTCGACATCAAGGGCGGTCCGTTCCGGTTTTCGGAAAATATGATAAGATCTATTTTCAATACTGATTTTAAAATTGAACATTTTTTTGAAACGGAATACCAAGGAGCATTAAAAAATAATCCTAGTGCTTTGTTTTTTGTCATGAAGAAAAAATAAAACAGGATTTAAAAAATATTGCCATACCAAATATTTTAGAAAACATATTATTTTCATATGAAAAATCTATTAACAATACTTACAGTTTTATTATTTGTTTCTTGCCAGCCCAAAGAAGCGGAACAAGAAAAACCTCTGGGAAAAGAAACAGAGCAAAAAAGAACAGAACAAATTACTACTAATAACAGTTTGAAACGAATACAAAAAGTCGGAGACGAGCCGAAACCTCCTAGCGATTTCGAAAAATATCAAAAAGAATCTGCTGAATATGAAAAGAAAAAGGATTTCAAAAAAATAATAGAACATTGGAATGAGTATAGAAAATCACATCCAAAATCAATAGATGGTTATATTTACCAAGCAAAGGCATATTCTTGTTTGGGAAAAGAAAAAAATGCCTTGAAATTATTGGTTCATTGCGAAAAAGTCTATAATGAAAAATTGGAAGTGGGAAATTACAATAGCCATGACATCATCAGCCTGGCATCAACATATCTTTTATTGGACAAAAAAGAAAACGGAAAGGACATGCTAAGCAATTATGCCCAAAAATTCAAAGATTTGAGGATTTTCCAACGATCATATCCCACAATTGAAAAGGAGGATTTCCTAGGTTGCAAATGAAATTAAGAATGCTCTAAAAGAGCCACTTGGAAGCCGTTCTTTTTGGGGGATATTTTTTTTCGTAGTACCTTGCAGGATATTTTTATATTTAAAATTAGAACAATGGAAATTTGGAATTTAATAGTCATGATTTTGATCGGTTCACTATCCGGAACCTTAGCAGGCAAAATCATGAAGAGTGATTTGAGTTTTATCGTTAGTGCCGTTCTTGGAATCGGCGGGGCAGTAGTCGGTGGTTTTATTTTCAATGCATTGGGAATGACACCCGGCAAGGGAATTTCAAATGCCCTTTCCACTACTTTCGGTGTGGAGCTACCAACCAATATTGTCGGAATGATTGTCTCTGCTACCGTCGGTGCAATTATCATTCTATTTGCGGTACAAATAATCAGAGGAAAAGGAAGAAGAAGATAAAGTTCATTGACTACCATCTTGAGACAAGTAGATTTTATTATGAATTGCACATAAGCAAAGAAAAGATGTTTTGTAACAAAGCATCTTTTTTAATCATTAATCCAAGTTGCATAAGACACAACTTAAATTAATAGATAAAATGAATTGTAAAAGATGAAAATAATCAAAAAAAGACGTAACAATTTCTAATTGTTAAATTAAAACAGCTTCTTAATCGAATGGAAGCTAATCCTTAGTTAAACTCATATTTTGAAATCACTAAAACTATCTGACTGAATACAAATCTATCTTGATACATAACTTTTTCAAGAAAAACACCCCCTGCTTCAAGTGAGTTCAAATCATAAAATTAAAAACCTTTATAATTAACTGAAAAACAATATTTTAAAGTTAAAATTAATTTCTTAACGCAAGACCAGTGTCTTGAAGTCTATTTTTTTTCGGATATTGCAATTCAATAATATATTCAAGGGCTTTTCCTTTTACCTAATATCCTGATCTAATGAAAATAAGTTACTCTCACCTCATTTTAATATTGCCATTCATGGTGATATTGATGCTTACAAGTTCTATTAATGCCCAAAAAGCACCTATACCGCAATCATTCGAAATCAATCCAGATAAATTTGAAGATTATTATCATAAAGATAATATGAGGATGAGTAGTCGGACCGATTTGCCTTTGGCAATTTATAATGCAAATTATCCGGTAGATGCAGCCAGTCCAGAAACAATGGCAGAGCAATATCTAAGAGAAAATCAAAATCTACTAGGTCTTGCATATAGTGACCTAAGGGACCTCAAACATCATGCAACCCGTACTTCAGAAAGCGGGCATGTCGTCAGATATCGTCAACAAAAAGGAAATAGACCTGTAAACAAAGCAGAAATAACCATAAACATCAACCTTGAAAACAAGGTAATGTATGTTATGAATGGATATAGAAAAGGAGTTAAAATAAGTTCCCTCACACCTACCTTTCCATTAGACCAAGCAAAAACCTTGGCTCATAACCATATCAATTCAAGAGGTAAATTAAGTTACGAAAACAGTCATATCTTGGTTTACACCAATGACTCCCAAACCAGGCTGGCATATGAAATAGCGATACTTTCTGAAGAACCTTTAGGAGAATGGCATGTTTGGGTAGATGCCCACACAGGAGAAATATTCAAGGCTGTAGATGAAGCTTCCTATTACTGTTCCCACGATCATAAAAAAGATGAATGTAAAAATAAAGTAACAGAACATACTTGTTCTCATAATCATAAGGCTTCCGCCCCAATGAAAATACAAGTGAATGGCACAGGGGATATTTTTAATCCCGATCCTCTTTCATCTGCTACCACTACTTATGGAACAGGAGGATATAGTGATAACAATGACGCTACAAATACAGATTTACAAAGTCAGATTTTCAATGTTACACTCTTAGACATTGAAGAAATAGGAGGAACTTATAAACTAAAGGGCCCTTATGCAGAAGTAACGGATTGGGATAATCCCAGTACGGGATTATTTACCCAAACCAGCCCGGATTTCATCTTCAACAGGAATGAACAAGGTTTTGAGGCTACCAATGCCTATTATCATATAGATTATGCCATGAGGTATATCAATGAAACACTAGGTTGTGATATTATGCCGCATCAATATTCAGGAGGGGTACAATACGATCCTCATGGTGCTGGAGGAGCAGATAATTCCTATTATACTCCCGGGACAGGAAGACTTTCTTTTGGGGAAGGCTGCGTGGATGATGCGGAAGATTCGGATGTAGTCCATCACGAATTAGGACATGGAATCCATGATTGGGCAACAAGTGGTAATGCTTCTGCTGCCGAAGGTTTGGGAGAAGGGTCGGGTGATTATTGGGCCCAATCCTACAATCGTGGATTGGGGTATTGGAGTCCTTCGGATCCTCAATATAACCGGATGTTCAACTGGGACGGACACAATCAATGTTGGCCCGGACGAATAACGAATTATGGGGCTACATACCCCGGAGGTTTAACAGGCGGCATTCACCAAGATGGACAAATTTGGGCTTCATGCCTGATGGGCATATGGGATGAGATAGGTCAAGCACAAACCGATAAAATGTTCCTAGAGGGTCTGGCTATGACAAATGGAGGCTCCGGGCAGAATGATGCCGCAAATGCTGCCTTCCAAGCAGCCCAAAACATGAATTATTCCTTAGAAGATTTAACTATCATATATAATTCCCTTACTGCTTGCGGTTATACATTGCCCTCATTCAATACACCACCCATAGTAGAATTTTCCGCTGATGCCCAAATTGTTTGTTTGGATGATGGAGGGATGGTTAATTTTACAGATTTGAGTACCGGATCACCAACTTCTTATGCTTGGACTTTCCCTGGAGGAACACCCGCTACATCTACTGATGCCAACCCTACAGTTACCTATTCTGCAACAGGAACTTATGATGTTACACTTACTGCTACCAACTCTTTTGGTACTGACACGGAAACTTATACTGCTTATATTAATGTTGTTAGTGGTGCAGATTGCCCTAGCTGCATATTGATATCTTCAACGAATGTCCCTGTTTCAATCAGTAGTAATGGAACACCAACAGTTACTTCCGTTTTGGAAATAACCGATAGTGGACAAATTACAGATTTGAACGTACTAAATCTGATGGGAGATCATACATGGATTAGTGATTTGACAATAAGTTTGACCAGCCCAGCAGGTACGACAGTCACTCTATTTTCCGAAATCTGTGATGATGAGGATGATTTCAATATCAATTTTGATGATGAGGCAGGAGCAGGCGCTCTTCCTTGTCCCCCGGTAGGCGGGGGAACTTATCAGCCTACAGGTACATTAGAAGATTTCAATAATGAATCCCCCACAGGTACTTGGACATTGACAATAGAAGACGGAGCAAATGATGATGGAGGGAATCTTACCGCTTGGACTTTGGAAATATGTCTGAGTGACTGTACGCCACCGGTTACATCCTCTATAAATGGAGCAGATAATCCGGAAGTTAACACAACAGAATCATATGAAGTTACAGCAAATACCGGTTCTACTTATTCATGGACAATAACAGGAGGCAGCCAAACAGCAGGTTCGAATACCGCTTCAATAGAAGTAGAATGGGGATCAGGAACTACGGGAGAAATTTGTGTAATAGAAACAGGGGCTGGCGGATGCCTTGGTGAAGAAGTTTGTCTCAGCATAGATTTATTGCCAAGCAATATAGAAGAAGTCACTGCGATTAAAAACCTGCAAGTCTTCCCTAATCCTACTTCAGGTCTACTACAGATAGAATCCAATGAAATTCCATTATCCATACAGGTTTATGATGTAATAGGAAAACATATTAAAAATGTAAATGGAATAACATTATCTAATTCAGTAGATTTATCAGAATTAGCCAATGGGATTTATATCATTCAAGTACAATTTGAAGATGGCTTTGCTACGAAAAGAATATTATTAGGGAAATGATAATTTGGCTTATGCCAATGAATATTTTAGCCAAGTCCGAATCGATAAATCGATTCGGACTTGGCTTTTTTACGCTATTAATTCTTCAAAATCTTAAACGTAGCGGATTCTCCTGTTTCTGTTTTGATTTCAAGTAAATATAAACCAGATGCTTCATTTATTTCAAATTGAAATTCATCCATAGCATTTACTTCTTTATTGAAAATGGTTTGTCCTAATACATTTCTGAGGGTAAGATTTACTCCTTGGTAAATTTTTCCTAAATCCACGGAAACATAATTACTTGCCGGATTGGGATAAATACTTACTGATGATGCGAACTCATTATCTGTTGTTAGATGCTCTTCAAAAATACTTGTTGTAATAAAATTATCTATAAAGTAATTTATGGTATGTTGTGAGGTATTCGTGATAATAGGATCATTGAAATCAAAATAAATACCGGCACTATTTTCTAAAACCGTTCCTTCGGGAAGATTCGGAATTTGATTGACTTTGAACTTAATGAAGCCGTGGCTCGCTGCTTCATTGGTCGTGCTATCCGGTAATAATATATTATTAAATGTCCATTCCATGATGCGTGAACCATACATATTGAAATCATATGAATGGCTGGCTGCACCGGATTCTACAGAAAAAATATCAAAATCCGTAGATAAGGTATCTCGAATAACTACTGTAAAGGCAGTATCTGTTCCCGTATTCTGAAAGCGGATGAGATATTCCATTTGTTGATTGGGAAGAATATCATTGCTTTCATTTATCCCAAGGGGAAAACCTGTTTTATCATTCGGATCATAACTTCCCGTTACTTCTCCACAATATATATCTACTACCGGATCGGCATCATCATGTGCAAAGGCATTGATTGCTGTTTGGGCAGTCATTCCTCCACAATTCTCTACAGTGACATTGGGCTGTAAATTTCCCGGATGTAAAGGATGTTGCGCTGTCTGTAAATGCCAAGATTCCCCGTCTCCAGAAAAATTAAACTGAACTGTTTCTTCACCCAATAATTGGATAGAATCCACAATCATAAGTTCCCCATCTATATAAATATAAATCGGACTGAAACAAGTCATATCACCTTCTCCAAGGTCTCCCGTATTCGTAATTTCAAAAAATATGGAATCATTCTGACAATAACCTTCCACACTTAGGGATGATTTATCCCATTCGGTATTGCAAGGTTCTACACTCGGAGGGAATGGATTTGGAATCTCATCAAAAACACAGTCGGCAGCAGGAAACATATTGGCTTCCATACAAAGGCTTTGTCCTAATACTGCATCACAACTCAGCATTGTCTCCATCCAAAACTCTGCACAGACACCCGGATTCAATGTCCCAATATCAAATTGATACAAATTATCTCCCAATACCACATAAGGTATGGAAGACGAAGTAGGTATAAGTAAGGAATCTAATTCTAAAGTAACAAAAGCATCTTCTAATACTCCCGTAGCATTATAAGTATTACAGGCTTGGATATAAATATATTGATTTTCAAAACAAGGTCGCATAAATGGCATGTGGACGCTGATGTCTGGTGCTGGGCAGGGTTCGGTAGAGATTAGACCGAAAGAAGGCAGGATGCTTTCTTCGTAAGGATTTATGATCGTAAAGGACTGTGTAATAGGGCAAGTCGACGACCATTTCCCAGATGTATCTATTGTTATCGTATAATCTCCTAGAGGAAGAGAATCTAAGTTCCAACGTCCGCCTAGATTGGTTTCTCCTATAATGTCTCCTGGCTGGATGATAAATTTCCGATTGGCTACGCCAATTTCACCATTGTCATTTATACAGTCCTCGTTAAAATCATTAAATATTTTCATGGATAAGCCACAAGCAGCGTTTAGTACTTCGTTTTCACTACTGCACTCTAAAGGGTTATTGAATATAATAATAGTACCAGAAATCGCCCCAGGTGTATTTAATAAATCTTGAATGCCACAGCAGTTCGTTAAGGTAATATTATCTTCTATAATCAAATCTCCATTAATAGAAATTAAATTGGCTAAGCCATCTAGATTCTGTAAGGCAACATTATTCCATATATTCAAATCTCCATCAACAAAAGTTGTATTAGCTAAACCATCTAGATTCGTTAAGACCGTATTATCTTCTATAAACAACCCTCCATGAACAACAATTGTATTTGCTAAACCATCTAAATTCGTTAAGACAGCATTATCCCATATCTGCAATGATTGACCTATAGAAGTGAGGTTTGATAAACCATCTAGATTCAGTAAGGCATCATTATTATTTATATACAACCCTCCAACAACAGAAGTTGTATTTGCTAAACCATCTAGATTCGCTAGGGCAGTATTATTCCATATCTGCAATGATCCACCTATAGAAGTCAGATTTGATAAGCCATCTAGATTCAGTAAGGAAGCATTATCTTCTATAGACAAACCTCCACCAACAGAAGTGAGATTTGATAAGCCATCTAGATTCGGTAAGACAGCATTATTATATATAGACAAAGAACCACCAATAGAAATCAGGTTCGATAACCCATCCATATTCGTTAAGACAGCATTATTCGATATCTGGAATGCTCCACCTAAAGAAGTGAGGTTTGATAAACCATCTAGATTCGTTAAGGCATCATTATTCCATATATATAAATGTTCACCAAAAGATGTTAGGTTTAATAAACCAGTTAGATTCGTTAAGGCAGCATTATTCCATATCTGCAATGATCCACCTATAGAAGTAAAATTTGATAAACCATCTAGATTCGGTAAGGAAGCATTATCTTCTATAGACAAATATCCACCAACAGAAGTTAGGTTTACTAAACCATCTAAATTCGGTAAGACAGCATTATATCTGATCTGCAAATATCCAGTAATAGCATTTAGATTAGACAAATTCGATAAATCAACAATAGGATCTGTCGAATCGCTAGATTCTTGAATAGTAAGATTACCAGCTATAGAAGTCGTACTAGGATCAAAAGCATCCACTTCTGCTTGGGAAGTAAGTGTTACATCTTGAGAGAAGCAAACAGTAACCAATAATAAAGTAAAGAAAGAGATGCTGAATAATTTGATAAAATAATTCATAAGTTGTAAATTTTAGAATTGAGCAATAAACTTCATTCTTAAAATGAATAGAAGTAAAACTACAAGTAAAATATTGTAATTCCAAAAAAACAAAGCGGATTGAGAAAGGCTATAAAATAAAACCTACTGAATAATCAAAGTATCCCGATCATAAGATAAACCTGTGAAAACACCTAAACCTCCGGTTACTGTACTTTTGATTTGGGCAGGTGTGGCGAATGGATTTCCGTTTGCTCCTATGGCATCGAAAGTGGATTGGAGGAAATCGAAATAGGGTTCGTCTATATGGTATAAGGTAGAATAGATCGTATCGCCAAAAGTGTAATCAAAGGCGGAACCGAAAACAAACTGGTCGTTTTCTGTTTCTATTTTATCATCGGTAATGAAATCCTGATCCAATACTCCTCCGTCTATCGTTAAGCCGGAATGCAAATGTCGGCGATACCAATTATCTTCTCCCGGAGGGTCGATAAAATAAGTCAGCACCAATGCTGCTGTATCTGTATTATTGAACTGCAATACTAGAGAATCAATTTCTATGGCTTCTATGATTTGGGTCGTTCCGGTGATTTCGCGCCCTCTATCATCCTTGATGTATAATGAAAAATCCTCGTAATAATTTTCGGGAACGATTTTATTGGATTGGTAATTATAAATCTTATTAAATTCAGTATTAAAATAGGTTCCATAGGGCAAGGTGTCCGTTACGCCTTGATGGCTAATGGTGACCAAAGCATTTTCTATCAATGGATTTTCATTGATTTCATCAAAATAAGCCTGACTTTCTGATAAAAATAGTCTGTATGGTTTTCCGGGTTCCAAATAACATTCTACTACCAATTCACTTTCGTAAGAAGGCAAATCCACGTCTATGCTTTTTTCCAAATTACAGGAAACAATCATTAAAATGAAAAACAAAACTGTTGCTGCTATCGGGATAAATCTATTCTCAATCACTATTTCTATAATTTTTTTCTTGTACTCAAGTAATGCCTCCATTTTTCCATACATAATCGGAAATCATCAGGCAATTCGGAATCGAACATCATTTGTTCACCCGTTCGGGGATGTTCAAATCCAAGGGATTTCGCATGTAAACCTTGTCGGGGCATCACCTTGAATGAATTTTCTACGAACTGCTTATACTTTGTAAAAACTGTTCCTTTTAGAATTTTATTGCCGCCATAGCGGGTATCATTGAATAAAGTATGACCGAGGTGCTTCATATGTACACGAATCTGGTGTGTCCGTCCTGTTTCCAATCTACATTCCACCAAACTGACATAATATAAATCCTCCAAAACCTTGAAATGTGTAATGGAATGTTTTCCTAAATCCCCTTCGGGAAAAGTCCTATTTTGCATCCGGTTGTATGGGTCTCGCCCAATATTAATTTCTATTGTTCCCTCCGGCTCTTCAAAATTCCCCCAAACTAAAGCGTAATATCTCCGGTATGTGCTATGGTCATAAAATTGCTTCGCCAAATGGGATAGCGAATGCTCGTTTTTTGCCATGACCAACAATCCCGAAGTGTCCTTATCTATTCTGTGTACCAAACCCGGACGGCTCACATAATCATCCCTGAATGGCATTTGGGCTTCTTGGTCTTTCATATGGAATGCCACTGCATTCACCAATGTGCCTGTCCTATGCCCTACTCCCGGATGAACAACCATCCCCGCCTCCTTATTGATAACCAATACGTCATCATCCTCATATACGATATTCAAAGGAATGTCTTCGGGTTCTACCGGAACATTGACTTCCGGAGGGTCGGGAAGTAGTATTGTGATTACATCATTCGGCTTAATCCTATGGTTCGGCTTCACCTCTTTCTCATTTACCTTGATGGCGCCATCCCTAATCGCTCTTTGGATTCGGTTACGGGTTACTTTTTCCATCCTTGCCATCAGGAATTTGTCTATCCGAATCTGCCCCTGCCCCGGATCAGCCACAAAGCGATAATGCTCAAAGAGGTTATCTTCCCTTTGACTTTCAAACTCCTTATCCTTTACTTCCTTATCGCTCATCGATCTTTGCCTTTAGATTTGGGCAGCAAGTGCCAAATTATTCTGCAAATTTAAACCATTATATCCAAACTGTTCTATTACCATAACTATTTCCCTTTTATATTTAGGCTTTATTATTCAGAAAATCAAAAATAGTGATTAGCCTATACATAATTCGAATTATACTATTTACCAAATAAAACAATACCGTGGTTTTAGGAAATAGGCAATATATAACCTAGCCATTTTGACTTGCTAATTCTGGTAGTTTATTTATTGCCTACTCCCTTAATTAGAATCACGGTATTGCTAATACAAAGCCATTAGTTGAAAGAGAATAGAATTATCTCACCCTCAATTGCTGTCCTACAGAAATAAGGTTGCTACCTAATCCATTCAATGTCTTTATTTGTCCTACGGACACATTATATTTTTTTGAAATGGCATATAATGTTTCCCCTCCTTGTACAGTATGGTATTGAGCTGCTGGTGCCGATGGTCTTGGTGGCGTAGGTGGCGTTACTACTGGTTGTGGTGGTGTAGGTTGGGGTTGTGTTGTAGGATAAGTAGGTGTAGGATAAGTTCCTCCTCCGGTATGTGTTGGTGGTGGAGGTGGGGTTGTAGGATAGGTTACAATATCCGGTTGTGGTCTTGGCGGTGTTGGTGGACTTGGGTGTGTCGTTGTTGGATGAGAAGGATATGTTGTTGAGGGATATGTTGGTCTAGGAGGTGCTGGTGTAGGATGAGTAGGCGCGGGTCTATATGTTCCATCAGTGATTTTGGCATAAGCATCTACCCTCTTATTCAAATCAAAGGAACTCACTTTGGTTCTGACCAAGTCCGCTACATTTTTATCATCTTCCAATGCAGGTGTAGTGGGTTTGTAGGAATCCGGAATATTATCGGGAACGGAAGCATATAATTTCTTTTTCCTCAATTTTACAATATCATCCCTATTACGGGAACCTCTGACATATATTTTTTGCGCTCGTTCCGGCTCTGTGCCCGGAGTCATGCGATTCTTCTTATAGAGTTTTTCTATTTTGATACCATACATTTGTGAAATCTCATACATGGTTTGTCCGTGCTTGACCACATGGACTTTTTCCGTACCTCTCCACGACCTCCTTTTTGCTTGGAGATAAACCCTGTCCCCAGTTGCCAATGGCATTCTTCCCGACTCGTAGAATTCGTTATATTTGGATAATTTCTTTGGTTTGATACCAAAAAAATCACCGATACTCCTTGGTGTGTCTCCTTTTCTGGCAAATATCATTTTCAAGCCATTGTTCATGACTACTTCGTTTTTAACTCCGATATTATCCGGCTTTCCATCAACTTCAGAACTAACTGGTCCCGAGGGAATAGAAGTAACTGCCCATTCGGGAAATTCTATAGGAATATGGGATAATTGATCGAATTTGTATAATTGGTTCGCTTCTATGATGCCAATGAGCAAATCGGCATATTTGGGATTGGTGGCATAACCGGATTTTTTCAAGCCTTTTGCCCAAGCTTTATAATCCTTGGGATCCAAATCGAAAAGAAATCCGTATCTATATTTTTTTGCTTCGTTGCGTAAGAAAAGCGAATGGGCATAATAAGATTCTTCCGGTTCCTCATAAGATCTGAAACAGGATTTTACAAGATTGCCATTGCTATCATAATCATCATCTTTCAGATAGAATGTTTCGCCGGACCAACCCGTTCCGCATTTCATCCCGAAATGGTTGTTGGCATTGGTAGCCAAACTGCTTTTCCCATCTCCGGATTCCAATATGCCTTGTGCTAGTTTTATACTCGCAGGAATGCGGTGTCTTGCCATTTCTTGCATGGCAATTTCCTTATATTTTTCGATATAGGCTTTTCTATCCGGATTATTCGGGTTGAGGTAATCCTTGATTTCGTATTCCTTGGCTTCTAATCCTTGGGTAAATCCAAGTAGAAAAATGAAAAAGAAAAAAGTTTTCAGTTTGGTCTTCATGGTTCTCAAATTAAAATTATATGTGTGTTACTATTTCCATTAAGGGAAACAGATCAGCAAATTACGAATAAAATTGTTTTTATCAATATGAATAAAGGGAATATGCCTTTTAATAAGGCTAAGAAATGGGTTTTCTTCCAATTCCCAAAAAATCTTGTCTGTATAAATAGGTTTTCTATCGACTGTTGGACGATGTATCTCTAATCTTCGATTCATTACCGATTTTTCTTGTTAATTTTCAATTTCTAAGGAGATTTTCATCAATATGAATATTACAGAAAATATCAAATTGGCTTTAGTTGCCATTCGGACCAATTTCTTGAGGAGTGTTATCACCCTTATGATTATTGCTATTGGGATAGGTGCAGTAGTGGGGATATTGGCGGCATTGGATGCCATTTTACTT
>JAHDHJ010000070.1 GCA_020631375.1 Saprospiraceae bacterium
TCTCCAAAGAGGAAATAGTGTGGGCATCTCCTTTATCCATTTCTTTTTCATTGATTAGTAAAGGCAATACATTAGCTTCTTTCGCCGAAGATAAATCAAACTCAAGGTTAGTAATCATAACTGATTTGCTAAAATCAATTTCTGGAAAATCATTTTTTGCAAGAAAAATCATATTTGGTTTTTGCGGTGTGGCATTTTCTTTATCACTTAATTTTAGGTTATGGTATATTACATTTATTCCTCCTCCGATTTCTTTTATTTTTTCCAATAGAAAACAATGATTTTCGTTAAGTTTTTTTTCAGTAATCCGACCATTTTCTATATCATGAATAAGGATGGTCTTTCCAAAAAAACCAGAAAGCTCAACAAGGGAATTCATAGCATCCTGAACAATATTAAAATTTTCCAACATCCCATTCCCTTTATTATTTATTAAGACATTAACATCCAAAAACAAAGTCCAAGAATCATCAATCCGAGGAAAGAGACTAATTTCATATTGTGCTTTTTTAAAATCTTCAGGAATGCCGATATCTAGGAAATAAGCTTCTGAAATAAAACCAAAAAAATTCAACTGTCTGACTTTTTCCTCAAAAAAATCTTTTTCTATTGAAAATTTATCAGGAAATCCAATGTCCTTGAACGAGTCCACTTTAAAGATGTAAAGTCCTGCATTAATCGTTCCCTCTTGAATGGCTTGTTTTTCTAAAAACCGTATTATTTTATTATTTTCATCCAGTTCAATCGATCCGTATCTTTTGAAATTTTTCATTGGTTTGAGAGCCAATGTAATGTCAGATTTTTTTGCGAGATGAAATTTATATTGTTCGGGAAGATTGGAAAGGAAAAGAGAATCTCCATTGGCAATGACCACGTGTTCTCCATGAACAAACCGCATCGCGTTTTTAATCGCCCCACCTGTTCCTAACAAGGTTTTTTCCAAGGCATAAACAATTTCACAATTCTTATATTTATCTCCGAAATGATTTTTTATATGTTCGGATTTATATCCAACTGAAAAAATAATCCTGTCTATGCCTCCGGATATTAATTGGTCTAATTGATATTCCATAAATGGTCTTGAATTAATCAAAGCCATTGCTTTAGGAACATCATGTACGACAGACCTCAGCCTTGTACCCAAACCTCCCGCCAGAATTATCGCTTCCATATTTATTTTTTTGGAAATAAGCCCTGTTCTACAAGTTCACATATAGTATGACCAAGCAACATATGGCACTCTTGGATTCTAGGCGTATTTTTTGAGGGAATTTCAAAAATAAAATCACAATAGTCCACCATTTCCCCTCCTCCTAATCCGGTAAAACCAACCGTTATCATATTTAATTCCCTAGCTTGTCTTAATGCATTGACGACATTGGCAGAATTTCCCGAAGTGGATAAACCGATAAGCATATCTCCCTTATTCCCCATTGCTTTCACCAATCTCGAATAAATTTCCCCATAAGAATAATCATTGGCAACAGCCGTAAGGTAAGACGTATTGACATGCAGTGCCTCTGCAAAAAGGGGCGGGCGGTCATAATAATATCTTCCCGAAAATTCTGCTGCTAAATGTTGGGCATCCGCAGCACTTCCTCCGTTTCCACAAAAAAGCACTTTGCCTTTATCCTTGTATCGTTCTATGATAAGATCAGACAATTTATTGATTGAATCCATAAAATCCTTATCTGATAAAATCTTTTTTTTCAATTCTATAGATTCCCTAAAATTATTTTCTGCTACTGTAAGCTTGTCCATGTTTCTAATCCTTTCGTTTGAAATCTATATCTCTGCCAAATGACTCCTTTTTTTGCCAATGCTTCAATAACACTGAACTTACTGTTCTCCGGACAATAAAAAACCATGAATCCACCGCCGCCCGCACCTGAAATTTTACCTCCGGAAGCACCGGCATCCATTGCTGTTTCGTAAATGTCATCTATCATTGGGTTGGAAATCCCCTTAGCCAATCGCTTCTTATTTTCCCAGCCCAATTTGAGTGTTTTCCCAATTTTGGATAGTTCATCTATTAAGACTATCTCTTTTGTTTTATAGGCTTGTTCCTTCAATTGGTGGGTTGCCTTAATCACTTCTTCGTCCATACTTTCAAAATTAGCCATTTGCACTTCGATAATTCTGGACGATTCTCTTTTGGTTTGCATATAGAAAAGGAGCAGATGGTATTCCAATTCCCTAAGTATATGCGGTTTTATCCGCAATGGATTCACCACTACCCTACTATTCGAGTAAAATTCCATAAAATTAACTCCTCCGAATGTAGCTGCATATTGATCTTGTTTTCCTCCTGCCATTTTCAAATCTTCCCGTTCTATGCTTACTGCTAATTGTGCAATATCATATTCTCCCAAAGGCAATTTCAACCATTCCACGAATGCTCCCAGGTGGGCAACGACCAATGTAGATGAAGTACCCAATCCGGAGCCGGTAGGCACATCCATAGATGCAATGATTTCGCAAGCTAAGGGTTTTTTGGCAAAATCTTTTACGATTCTATTATAAACACCTATTTGGAGTTCTAGCCCGGGGGCGACTTCTAATTCTTCCTTTGATTCGAATTCCATTCTGATGTTAGAAATAATAGAATGAAAAACCACTTTATTATCATTTCTTGGAATAAGGACGACTGTAGCGAAAAGGTCAATAGTTGCATTAAGAATGGCACCTCCATAGGTATCCGAATACGGACTAACATCTGTTCCTCCTCCTGCTATACCTATTCTAAGTGGCGCCCTGCTAATATATTTCATAGATTAATTTCTATTTTAAGAAACTGTTCTGAGTTTGATAAATTGTGCCTCTTTAGGCAATCCCCCCTCTCTTAGGAATGGCGAACAAATAAATATCCAATCCTGGCTTGTTTTTTTGCTATTAACTTCGTTAAAAGCTTCGTCGATGCCCTGCATCGCCTACGTTTTTTGCCTTGTTATTCACAAAAAAACCTGCGGCATTTTTTGTCCATTTATTTATACATCATTCCTTAATCTTCTCAAGAAAGAGGAATATATCATTGTTTCTTTTGCTTTAGAAGCTGCATTAATTTGGCTTTTTAGACTTTATGGATTTCTGGGTATTATTTGCCTCTAAAGTAATTGATCATATCAATGATGGTCTGTTCAATACCATATTTTTGTTTCCATCCTGTTTCTTTTATCAGTTTGGAAGAATCGCCATAGATGATTGGTTCATCCGAAGGGCGGATCAGCTTCGGATCAACGAACAAGCCAAAATCCATATTGATTTCCTTTTTGATAATAGGGATCAAATCTGCTATTTTATAAACTTTCTGGCCCGATATATTATACTCTTGTCCCCATTGCCCCTTTTCAGATAATAAATGTAGGGCAATAATCAAGTCACGTACATCTGTTATAGAACGCTGTGTTTCTATATTCCCAACCCTCAATTTATCTAAAAGTCCTCTTTCTATTGCTACCGCCCTACTTGTGAAATCAGACATGACATCATTCACTTTCCTAGGCCCGGTAGTATTGAAAATCCTTGCTCGGATGGTTTTGATTTTATCATTATAATAATACTGGTAAGCCAACAAATCCTGAGCCACTTTACTCACGCCATAGGGATGCAAGGGCAAAAGTTCCGTTTTTTCTCCAACGGGCGTATTTTCGGGAGTGAGTGAAGCGCCATATTCAGCACTTGAACAGGCTACTACAACTACAGGATCATAATTTGGATCGGTTTTCCTAACCGTTTTTACCGCTTCAAAAACATTGATTGTCCCGTTGGAATTAATATCCATTGTTTCTTGTGGCCTTTCCCATGAAACAGTGGGATAACTCTGTGCTGCCAAATGATAAATCGTCTCCGGCTTATGCTCTGCAATGACATTCAGAACGCCTTGGAAATAACGCACATCGCATTCTGACAAATTGGCTTTGTCTTTGATTTCATTAATATCCGTAGTTGGTTTATAAAAAGTGCCTATGATTTTTTCTTGGTCAAAGCCCAGACTTGCATAATAATCAACCAAATGAGACCCCACCATTCCTCCTACTCCTGTTATATATACCGGCATCCTTAAATTTTATATTTTGTGAATTGTTTCTTTGAAAGCCAAAAAAATCAGACTAATTTTTTTTTATCCAATAGTCTGTTTAATCTTGTACTACAAATTTAAAATAATGAAAGCACATATTATACTTATAGGCCCCACTTTTCCTTATAGGGGAGGGAACTCGCTTTTTATGTCCCATCTTTATGAAATGTTAACCAAAGAATACAAGATAACTTTCATTAATTTTAATCTAATGTATCCCTCTTTGCTTTTTCCCGGTAAAACACAGGTGGATGTGAGTGGCGAACACTTCCAAAAAGTACCTAGTTTAAGGTTAATAAATTCTATGAATCCTATTTCATGGAAACAAACTGCGAATAAAATAAATGAATTGAATCCCGACTTAGTGGTTTTTGATTGGTGGCAACCTTATTTTGGTCCTTGTTATAGGGGAATAAGTTCCGGTTTGGGCAAAGAACTGAAAGAGAAAATCATATTCATTACAGAAAATGTGATTTCGCATGAAAGCCGTGGTATTGATAAAATATTGACTAAAATAGGGCTTAAACATGCCAAAGGTTTCTTAGCATTATCAAATAAGGTGGAAAAAGAACTTCGGACTTTTGCTAATAATAGGAAAGTGTATCGTTCCGAATTACCTAATTATGGCTGGTATTCCTTGGATGATGATTTTGATTGCCAAGGGGAAAAAGAAAGATTGGGCTTCAAGTCCGATGATATCGTATTTTTATTTTTTGGCTATGTCAGAAAATATAAGGGATTGGACATTCTGATAGATGCATTTGCAATATTGAGCCAAGAAAACCCTAAATATAAGTTATTAATCGCAGGAGAATTTTACGACTCTAAAGAACCTTATGCACAATTGGTCCAAAAACACAATCTACAAGAAAAAGTAAGAATAGTGGACAAGTATATCCCTAATGAAATGGTTGCCAAATATTTCACACTTTCGGAAGTAGTGGTACTCCCTTATAGGAATGCTACCCAAAGCGGAATCCTTAGTATTGCATCTGCTTACAACAAGCCCGTCATTATAACCGGCGTGGGTGGTTTGCCTGAATTCATCGATGATGGGGAAACGGGGATTTTGGTCGATTCGCCTACAAAAGAGGATGTAGTAAAAGGAATCCATCGTTATTTCGAGAGAAAACCGCATGTCGATTTTCCTAAGAACATAGAGAAAAGAAATAAGAGTAATGGTTTTGATAAGATAATTGGTGTCTTTAGCGAAATGCTAGATGACTTGGGTTGATATTCCTATAATTCCTCATCTACCAAGTAATTATTCCGTTCCGTAGCATTTCTGGTAATTAATTCTCCGATAAATCCCGCTAGGAATAATTGGGTCCCCATAATAATCGTTAGGATTCCCAAGAAAAATAATGGTCGTTCTGTCGCACCATGACCCTCCAGCCATAATTTATCAATGGCAAAAAACAAGAGAATCGAAAAACCAATAAAAAACATGATAATACCCCAAAGCCCGAAAAAGTGCATGGGTCTTTTACCAAATTTACTCATGAAATAAATGGACATCAAATCCAATAATCCATTTATGAATCTGTCCCAGCCTCCGAACTTTGTTGTGCCGTATTTACGGGCTTGGTGTTGGACTACTTTTTCTCCTATCTTACTGAATCCGGCAGCTTTGGCAATTACAGGAATGTATCTGTGCATTTCGCCATAGACTTCTATGCTTTTGACAACATTGCTCTTATAGGCTTTGAGTCCGCAATTGAAATCATGGAGATTATCAATGCCGCTTACTTTTCGGGTTGCCCAATTAAAAATTTTGGTAGGGATGGTTTTGCTAATGGGATCATAGCGTTTCTTTTTCCATCCGGAAACCAAGTCGTACCTGTCCTGCATAATCATCTTATACAAATCCGGAATTTCATCCGGATTGTCTTGCAAATCGGCATCCATAGTAATCACTACATTCCCCCTTGTCGCAGCAAAACCTGTATTCAATGCACCTGACTTTCCATAATTCCTACGGAATTTAATGCCTTTTACATTCGGGTTACTTTTTTTGAGTTTCTTGATGACTTCCCATGAAGTATCCGAACTACCATCATCTATGAAAATGATTTCATAACTGAATTGGTTTTCCTCCATTACCTTTCTAATCCAAGCCTCTAATTCGGGCAGGGATTCGTCCTCATTGAGCAAAGGAATGACCACACTTATATCTAAAATATCAGACATATTCCCAAAAGTAAGGAATTGGTTTAAATCATGCTTGAAATGTTCTGTTTTCTATGGAAAAAAATGATTCACCCCGAATTTTGGCTTTTATTAGAAAAACTAATATTCGTTATATAACACAAGTTATTGTTCGTTACCATTTAACTAAATAAAACACTAATTATCAGTAGTTTAAATTTTGTTATGTTCATTTTTTGTTTGCCCAAAAAACGAACCAAAAAAGGGCATTTCCTCTAAGGCATTTTCCTCCCTCCGGTCGGAAACCGTTCGCAAATTCCTAAATTTCCTCCAAGGCTTCGGAAATTCTTAACGGAATCAACTCACTATGCTAACGAGGAAAACAAACTTTCTTTAGTTTCACAAAATTCGGGATCATGTTTCATAGTTGATAAACACCATCGCTTTTGTAATTCCTTACCGTTTGACGATAGAGGCGACAAGTAAACTGAGTAGGAATCCTCCAATGATTCGGAATGGAATGCCTGTTATGACTCCCCAAATCGTGACATTGTGATTGTCCGTTTCCCAAGCAGCTTTAAGGGCATCGAATTGTTCTTCATCTATAAAGCCTTTTTCTAGTTGCCATTCCATCCCTTGCATGCTTGCCTGTTTTTGTAGGGCAATGATTTCGGAATCAAAATTGAATAGGGCATAATAAATTGCATAATAGAAAAACATGCCTACCAGAAAAGTAAGGAACACTTCACGCAGGGCTGTTTTGAAATCTATAAGCCCATTGTTGAGGCTTCTTTCTTTTAGTCCAGTAGCGACCATAAAAGGAACATGCAGCAAATAAATGCTGAAAAAAAACCAGCTTCCTATTATGATTTCCTTATTCCCAAAATAAAATCCAAGATGATAGAATATAATGGCTAAGCCTGATAATACTCCATAAACAATGGCATTCCTATATTTCATAATTTTTTAATTAAGCCATAGGTTCTTTCTGACCAATTGCTGCAGCAATAAGTGATAGTAAAACACCTCCTATTAAAGTTGTAAAGAAAGTTATTATAGTATATGACATCGGAGTATATAGCATGCCATATAATTTCATAGTTCCTTCTATCTGGCTTTCATCCATCCCACTTTCCGAGAATTGTTCTTCCATTAAATTTATCATATCCGGTAAGAATTCAGAAGCGATAAATTGATAAAAAATGAATGTGAAAATGGTAACAAAAATTGCTTTGATGATTACAGAAAAGAAAGCGACCTTAAAACCTTTTCCAAAACTGATAAAACCGCCTAGTTCTTCCCGATAAGTTTTAACAGCAAACCAATAAATCAAAGTATATAAGAAAATCGTAAAAAGGAATATTCCTCCTCCCATAATTATCCTTGACATGGAAAAGCCTTCTTCCATCTGAGCACTTATATCCATGTTTCCGGACAAATAAGATACAAGAGTTATAATGATCATTGTGATCGCCCCTATAATGCCATATTTTATTGCAATCGGCCAAATTTTGACGTTTGGTGCTTCGTAATTCGGACTGTCTAATACTGATGTTTCCATTTTAATATCTGAATTGGTTATTTTTTCAAAGATTGGGAATTTTTACTAATTGCCATATATTTTCTGCCTAAAGATTTCATTTTTTAGATGAACAGCAATTTAGGACATAAAAAAGCCTATCGGAAATTCCGATAGGCTTTCAAATTATATTATTGCGGATAAGTCCGCAAATCAATTTATTTTTTCAATAAATCACGGATTTCTCCTAACAAATCTATATCTGTTGGTCCAGCCGGTGCCGGTTCTTCTACTGGAGCTTTCGTCTTATTGTAAGCTTTTACGATAAAAAACATCACAAATCCTACCGTAAGCAAATTAACGATGGAGTTGATCCATTTTCCGTAAGCTATGACTGCACCACCTGCTTTGTTGGCGGCTTCCAGAGTTGGGTATTCATTTCCATCCATTGCATAAAATAGATTATCAAAACTCATTCCTCCTGCAAGGTGACCTATGATGGGCATGACGATATCAGCAACAAAGCCATTTATAACAAGACCCATTGCACCCGCCATAATTACAGCAACTGCGAAATCAATCACATTGCCTGTCATGATAAAATCCTTAAATTCCTTAAACATGTTTTTAAATTTAAATTGGTTTACAAAATATTTTGTTTTGTGTTTTTGTTATGACAGATAAATATTATTCTAGTCACACTATATTGGTTTGAAAATCAGCAAAAGATTGTATTTTCTTAGGCTTCATGAAAAACCCCATTCCAAAATCGGAATGGGGTTTTTTAAGGTCTAATTCTAAGGAGTCGTTCGGATTAGGTCCTTGTCTTTGATGCTTTTTTCTTTCCTTTGGTTTTGCTTGCCATCTGGAATGCTTTATAAGCGTTCACAACACCTCCTGTTCTGCACAATTCCTTGAAAGGAACTGTTTCGGAGGAACCGGGTACTTTTACCTTTTCCGTAATCGGAACTACAGATGCCATAAGAATTGTTTTTACTTGCTTGGCAGTCAATTCGGGAAAATATGAACGCAACAATGCAGCAACCCCTGCGCAAACCGGACTTGCCATAGAAGTCCCGCTGTATGATGCGTATTCATTTTCTTGGGGAACGGTAGAATAGATATCCACACCCGGAGAGAATAAATCCACATTCGTTTTTCCGTAATTAGAAAAACGGGCTGTCATATCCTCACCTTTTTTCCAAGACAAGGCTCCTACTTCTATCCAGTTGGAAGCATAGTTTTTCTTCTTCATGATTTTCTTCTTCTCGTACTTGTCGGTAGGGAAGTTATTGGAAACATTGATATCCAAAGAAGAATTACCTGCCGCATGTACTAATAATACATCATTCTTACAAGCATATCTTACTGCTTCATCTACTGCTGCCTTGTCCCACTTATATCCTTTCCCGAAACTCATATTGATAATAGAAGCACCATTGTCCACTGCATAAATGATAGCATTCGCAATATCCTTATCATGCTCATCTCCATTGGGTACGGCACGCAATGACATGATTTTCACATCTGTTGCCACTCCTTTCATTCCTAAATCGTTACTACGGTTCGCAGCAATGATTCCCGCTACGTGTGTTCCATGACCTGCATCAGGACCTTCTACATCATTATTGCCATAGCCCTTTTCGTAGGAATTGCTATAATCATCCTTTACGATATCCGCTCTAGGATTCCAATCAGGATTGTACATATAACTGGCAGAGCCAGCCAATTGTTTTTTAGCAGCTTCTAATTGCGAACCAATCTCCACCTCTATTTCATCCAAATTCATTCCCTCTTCCAATGCTCCGGAAAGGATTCTTACAGCGATGGCCTTGTTTTGATCCATACCGGGATCTATTCCTTCAATAAACTCTTGGGTTAATTCTTTATCTCCCAAAAGGTTTCTTGCTTCTTCTACAGCTCCTTTGTACATCATTTCGGTCATTTCGAATTGTGCCAATTGTGCTTTCGATTCATTTATTTCCTTTTCTACAACATCCTTACACTCTTTGTATAATTCGTATTCCTTTTTTTCTTGCTTACTAAGCCCTTCAGAACTTGTTACGTCCTTGAATTTCTTTCTGTAATGTGCATAAAGCCTTGTAACTTCCAAGGTTTCGTCATTTACATTCCTGCCATCCTTTCCTCCAAGAAAATTCCAGCCATTCATATCATCGACGTATCCGTTCTTATCGTCATCAATGCCATTTCCTGGTGTTTCGTTTGGGTTCACCCAAATCTGACCTTGCAAATCTTCATGCTCAACATCTACTCCCGAATCGATAACTGCCACGATTACAGTATTGCTCTTCTTCCCTTTTACCAATTCCTTATATACTTTCTCCGTACTCACTCCACGAACTCCGTCCGATGCAAAATCCAAATTGAACCAGTTTTCAGGTGCTTGTGCAAACATCACGGTAATCATTAGAGAAAAAGCAAGAGTGCTTAAAGATTTCATTTGTAATAACTTCATTTTATTATATTATATTAAGAATAAGATTTTCATTTTGCGATGCAAAAGTACATAAATCAATCCATTTTGGATTGATTCCATTTGTCCGCAAGCCGAATTTTATTTGTAATATCCTATTATTCTCTAAAATACCTTGGTTTTCAATTGGTTTTGGTGCCAATTCTAGTATAAGATTGTAATATTTAAGACATAGATAAATCAATTTGGTTGCAAATGGGATATATCATTTGTAATTTCTACTTGGAATTTATCATTTTCCAAAACGGTTTTAGTCAGTGCGGTATTATAATGTTTGAATAAATTCATGTCTTTTAATGGACGTTCTTCCATGTAACAATTGATGCAAGTCATTGTTCTACCATGAGTGCAAACAAGGATTCTTTGCTCTTTGCGGCTTTTGAGGAATTCAAAAAATTTCCTTACCCTAGCATCCAATTCCTTTGCACTTTCGCCACCCTCTATCCTAGCCTCGTAATTTCCGTTATTCCATTGTCCCACTAATTCCAAATAACTTTCCCTCATTTCAGTTCCTCCTTTTTTTCCCTCATGTATTCCCCAGCTCATTTCATTCAATTCCGTCATTTGTATCCAAGGAGTTCCTGCCTCTATGAATCCCTTTACACTCTGATGTGTCCTCTTCAATGCAGAAGTAATGACGAGTTCGAAATCCATATGTTTATACATTTCATAAAAGGCATTTCCTTGTTCCAACCCTGTTTCATTAAGATCAGAGTTCACTCCGCTTCCTTGTACGATGTGCATTTTATTGAATTCGGTTTCTCCGTGCCTTAGGAAGTAAATTGTTTTTTTCATATTACAAAGCTAAAAATTCAGACACAAAGTAATAGACTTTATCACGAATCTATTGATTATAGGAAAATTGATCTTTTAAAAATCTACTTCGTTATTTTCCTCAACCATAGCTACGGCTATGCTTTTATAAAAATGCCTCGTATATTTTTAAAATCCCTAATTTCCCTTTCATAAAAAACAATTCGTGATAAAGTCTAATACCCTGCATGGAAAGCTATCTATTGCTTTGTGGATTTATCCGTATAAAACATATCTTTGCCGAATGAAATTCACTCTGCAACATAATGATAAGGATTCCGATGCCCGTGCGGGATTGATAGAAACGGATCATGGAACAATTGAAACTCCGATTTTCATGCCTGTGGGAACATTGGCTACAGTAAAGACGGTGCATTTCAAGGAATTGGAAGAAGAGATCAAGGCTCAGATTATTTTGGGCAATACTTATCATCTTTACCTCAGACCGGGTATTGATATTCTTGAAAAAGCGGGTGGCATTCATAAATTCAATGGTTGGGACAAACCCATTCTTACTGATAGCGGCGGTTATCAGGTTTATTCCTTAAGCCAAATGAGGAAAATCAAGGAAGAGGGAGTGACTTTCAGTTCGCATATAGATGGCTCCAAGCATTTCTTTTCGCCCGAAAGGGCTATTGATATCCAACGTTCCATTGGCGGGGATTTGATTATGGCTTTTGATGAATGTACACCTTATCCTTGTGAATATAATTATGTAAAAAAATCCATTGGCTTGACCCATCGTTGGTTGAAAAGGTGTTGTGCCCATTTCGATGCGGGACAGGGAATGTATGGTTATGAACAAACTTTTTTGCCTATTGTACAAGGTGGAACGTATAAGGATCTAAGAATAGAATCCGCGAAAGTGATTCGGGATTTTGATAGGGAAGCGAATGCTATCGGTGGTTTGTCCGTAGGAGAACCCGCTCCTGAAATGTACGAAATGACGGGCATTGTTTGTGAAATCCTACCCAAGGAAAAACCAAGGTATCTTATGGGTGTGGGTACGCCGTCCAATATTTTGGAAAGCATTGGTTTGGGTATAGATATGATGGATTGTGTTTTGCCTAGTCGGAATGCGAGGCATGGTTTGCTCTATACTTCCGAGGGTTATATGAATATGAAAAATGCAAAATGGAAAGATGATTTTTCTGCCATTGATGAAAATGCTGCCTGTGAAACCAGCCGAGTCCATACCAAGGCATATTTACATCATTTGTTCAGATGCAAGGAATTTTTGGCATTGCAAATAGGGACATTGCACAATTTGAGTTTTTATCTTTGGCTAGTGGGTGAAGCTAGGAAGCATATCATTGCGGGTGATTTTAATGATTGGAAAAATGGGATGGTAAAGAAGTTGGATCAGAAATTATAAAGTGTTTATTGGGTTTTGCAATTTGAAATTTTTAAAAACTTCCAATTGCAAAACCCTCCCGTCTACATCTCAATATCCGCAATAACACCCAAGGCATCTTGATACACTTTATTGGCATCACTTTCCGTACCTCCTGCGAATACTGCTTTTTCGCAGGTTTTTATTAAGTCCATGAAACGGGAAATATGTTCGGATTTTGCTCCGGATTCTTCTAATTTGCTTTGTACATTATGCTTGGATAATTCCGAACCCGGAATATTGAATTTATCAATAACGTAGCCTAATAATGCTTTTGATGTTTCATCATAAAACGAGCGGTTATTTTTTTCCTTTAGGAATTTTTCTGCACCTGACAATCTCTCCTTGGCTACTTTGAGTGCCAATCTGCTTTTTTCCGCAATGAGGTCAAGGGGTGGTTTTTTGGATTGTATATATTGATACAAAAATCCTAAGCCTAAAACAACAAAAGGCAAAATGCTCAATATCCAGAAGACAATCGAACCTACAAAATTTCTTTTCCCATAGCTTTCCATAGCCGTTTTTATGAATCGGATTTCCCGTTTGGGTTTGGCTTCTTCTATCGGTTTTACATTGACATTCGTATTGTATTTTCCTTGTCGGATATTGACTGGGAATTTTGCCGGATGTTGGATAATGAATTTACTGGAATCCGGGCTATAATAACTGAACTCCGGTGCAATGGTATAATTCCCAGGCACTTTGGGTAGTATCAGATATTCGAATGTTTTCTTGCCATAAAGGATTCCATTTCTTTCTCCTTGGCTTTCGTCTTTCGTATTGGGGTCGTAAACCTCGAATGTGTCCGAAAGAATCAATTCTGGTGCGGTAACCCGCTTGATATCACCATCGCCGGAAACGGTAAGTCTGAGTGTAATCGCATCATCCGTAGTTGCCGTGGTCTTATCCAATAATGCCGCAGAACTGTAATTCCCCACTGCCCCTGAAAAAGATGTGGGAACTGGACTGGGCAATGATTTTACATCAATTTCCACTGGTTCGGTTTCTACGACATAGGATTGTGTCGGGCGAAGCAATTGGAAGGGGCTATTGCTCCTTGTGCCTCCACCATCTATGGGAACTGCTACTCGGATGGTAATGGGATCAATAACGATTTTTCCCGATTGTTGCGGATAAATGGCTAGCCGCTTAATTATTTTACTTCCGTACTGGGTTCCATTTATTACTTCTTGTACGACTTGTGAATCGTATCGTCGGATTTGGGAGACGAACAAACCAGAAAATGAGGGTTCTTCCACAATTCCATACCTATCTATATTCACTGAAAAATAAACCTTATAATCGAGAATGATTTGTTGGCCGGCAACGGCTTCGGTAGCACTCAATTCCGCACGGGCGAATATCATATCCACATCACCTTCTTTCTTTTCTTTTGCTTCCAATACCTCGATGGTCAATGGTTTGGTTTTAAAAACCTTGCCTTGGACACTGATCATTGCAGAACCGATTTCGAGTTTACCCTTTTTCTTGGGTTGTAGGAAATAGGAATAGGTGGTGGACCTTTCCCATTTTCCATTTATTGCGGAAGCATTGGTTCTCACATTCTTGCCACTTACCTGTTTGAAGTCAACAAATTTTGGCGGCATGAAATTACTGCCTTCTGCATTCGAAATGGTGAAAGAGACTTCAACATGGTTGCCCATAATAATCTGTTTGGCATTGGCGGAAGCCTCGAAACTCACTCCTTGGGCGGACATGCTCAGGGATGAAATCAGAAATAAAAACAAAAATGGTATTCTAAGGTTTTGCTTCATCAGATTCTGTAAGTTTTTTTCTTTGACTTCTTCTTTTTAATAGGTTTCTCGATTCCATCGTCATGTGGCATAGTTCCGGGCATTTCAAAAAAGTCCCTGCGATTGAAAAAGTCATTGAATGGGTCTTTCTGTCTCGGCATAACATAGCCTTCTACTACCGCTATCTTCGCCCAAGTGGTTTTGTATGCCTTGTTGTCAATATAAATTTTTGCTTGGTCTATGGTTTTCGTTCCGGTACTTTCCGCTTGCAAGATATAATTATATGACATTTCTTGCGAGGATTTTCCATTGATGAATGAATAACTTGAAGAGACATTCGGTCCTGACAATACTTTGAAGCCTACGAAACTTGGTGGCTCAAAATTATCCCCACTTCCGTTTTTCAAGACAAAAGATACTTCAAATCTTGTATCAGGTGGGACGGTATCTGGCATCACTACAGTAAAAATAGGATCGCTCTGTGCATGTAATGCAAAGTTTGTTCCCAAACATAATAAAATAATGATAAGATTTCTCATGTCATTTTTGTTTTAGAGCATGTTTAAATTTAACACTTTGGGCTAAAAATGCCCATTTTTCGATTATACTTCGTTTCAAAAAGTCTCATTTAGCTAAGGCTAAACTCCGATTTTTGTGCCTCGTCTAATCAAAAAAATGACTGTTTTTATCTCCAAAAGCCAATTTTAAACATGCTCTTACCAATCTTTTTCAGACCTATAATCACTCTGTTGTTCTTTTCTCAATTTCTCCTGTACTTTCTTTTCTTCATCATCCATGACTTTCAATTGTCTAAGGATTTCTTCTTCGGTTTTTTCTTCCGGGCTGGCTTGTTCTTCCTTATCTTGTTGGTTGCCTTGGCTTTGTTGCTCTTGATCGGATTCTTGCTCTTGCTCCTCCTCTTGTCCTTCCTGCCCTTCTTGTGGTTCTTGGGATTCATCTCCCTCTTGTGGTTCCTGTTGTTCTTGTCCTTCTTGTGGCTCTTGGGGTTCGCCTTCTTCTCCTTCTCCAGATTGTTGTTGTTGTTCTTGCTGCTGCTGTTGTTGCATTTGCCTCAAGGCATACATGAGGTTTCTTTTTGTATCCATATCATTCGGATTATTCCTCAATGCATTCTTATATGCTTCCAATCCTTTGGCAAAATCCTTTTTTTCAATATAAGTATTCCCAAGGTTATGATAGGCTTGTGCCTTGGTTTCCTTGTCTGTCGTATGTTCTATAGCTGTAAGGTATTCTTCTGCTGCCTTACTCAATCTTTGGTCCAATTGCTCTGGATCTATTGTGGGATCTATGCTTTTATAAATGGAATTCCCTCTATTGAAATGACCTTTGACACTATTCGGATTATCTTCTGTCGCTCTTAGGTATTCTTCTTCTGCTTGGGTATAATTTCCTTGCTTATAAGATGAATCTCCATTCTTTAATGACTTATGTTCATTTTGGGCGGAAGCCAAAATAGAAAAAAATAGTATCGGAAAAATTATTATTGCTCTTTTCATGATGTATATCGTGTTAGGGTATTCGTGTGTTCGTGTGTTTACGTGTTTACCTGTTCGTGTGTTCAAATACTAGGGTAATTATGTGAATTCACTCTGGATTTTAAAACATTCTGCACATTCGCACATAAACACATCTGTCTTGAACACCTGGACACCTTTGTTTACTTAAAGATGTCCCTACCTGAAATTATGTTGCTTCGTCTATAGGAAATTAAGAATTCGATAAGTAAAAATAACAATCCGGGAATCAGGAATATCCAAAAATAACTTTCATATTCATCGAACATCCTTTGTTCAAATTCCCTTTTTTCTATTTCTTTTATCTTTTCTTTCAATGAATTGAGAATCGCTTCGTCACCTGCTGTTACGTTATAATATTTGCCGCCACCTGCTTCCGCAATTTCCTCCAACATCACTTCATTCAATACAGAACGAACCAATGCTCCTGATTTGTCTCTTTTGAAATCATTGTATCCTCCAAAATTAACGGGGACATAAGCTCCGGCTTCCGTTCCCGTTCCTACAGTGTAGATTAGCATTCCTTTCTCATGGGCTTCCTTGGCTCGTTCTATTGCTTGGGGTTCATGATTTTCTCCATCGGAAATGATGATGAGTGCCTTATATTGTTCGTTATCTTCCTCAAAGGCAAGTTCTGCCAGCTCAACGGCTGATTTTATAGATGTTCCTTGTGTCAATATCATGGAGGGATTCGCACTGTCCAAAAATAATTCTGCCGCCGAATAATCAATGGTCAAAGGCATATGCACATAGGCATTCCCCGCAAAAATGATGACACCAACCCTTTCGCCCTCCAATTTTTCCACTAATTTTCTAGCAAATTTCTTGGATCGTTCCAATCTGCTAGGAGCAATATCAGTAGCATTCATGCTATTGGAAATATCTAGGGCGATGAAGACATCAGAACTTTTTCGTTTTACCTTTTCCCTTTTGGTTCCCCATTGCGGATTCGCCCAACTTAGGGATAAAAATAGGATTGCCAATGAAATAAAAATAAATTTGAACCAAAGACGGGGATTAGAAAAACGAGGCATCATTTGTTCCAATATCTCAGGATTTCCCAAACCTGCCAATGTCTTTCTCCTTGAATAAATCATGAGAATGAACAAAAGCAAAAGGATGGGTATCGCTATCCAACCTAATAAATGTATGGGATGTTCTAATCGAAACATAAGGTTATTTTTACGGTACTGAACGCAGTACGGTATATTTTAGTGACATTTCCAAGAACACAAGCAGCAAACCCCAAAATACAAAGGAATGGAATGCTTCGCTGTGTCTTTCTATTTTTGTTATTTCTATTTCTGATTTCTCTAGCTTATCTATCTCGTCATAGATTTTTGCGAGGCTTTCATTATCCGTGGCACGAAAATATTTCCCTCCGGTCATTTCTGCCATCCGTACCAATAAATCTTCATCTATCTCTACGGGAACTAATCCGAAAACATATTGCCCATCAGATCTTTTCCTTACGGGAGCCAAGGCATCTCCCATTGTTCCAACACCTATGGTATAAACTTTTACACCTAGGGTTTTTGCCATATTCGTGGCATCCAGAGGGTCGTAATAGCCGGAATTATTCATACCATCAGTCAATAATACAACAACTTTACTTTCTGAATCACTATCTTTTATCCGATTCACGGCAGTGGCTAAACCCATCCCTATAGCGGTTCCATCTTGTAGAGGGCCGCAACGGATCTGCGCCAAGAAATCATAGAGCATCCTATGGTCTGTGGTGGGGGGGCATTGGGTGTAAGCCTCTCCTGCAAAAACGACTAAACCTACCCTATCGAATGTTCTTTTTTCT
>JAHDHJ010000071.1 GCA_020631375.1 Saprospiraceae bacterium
TAACATTTGTCTATTTTTTAGTAATATTCTGATTCAAGATATGAATATTTTCATTTAGAATTTCCCTACAAACCAAATTCCTCTATCGTCTTAATGATAAAAAATCCATCCTCGCCTTGTTTCTGATATAAAGGCATTAGGATTCTACCTGTTTCCTTGGAACGGATTTCCCCTTTCCGGTCATGGGCTAAGATTTCCCCGGCTTCTACTTTTTGGAAATTTTCATAACCCGGAGCCATTACGAACCCATCTTCCGAAGCAATGGAATGACAATATAGCAGATCCGCTATTTTCGGCAAACCCCTAGAATATTCTATTAGGATTTTATCGTGCTTATTTTCCACATCCTCCGCCCGTACACATCCCAAACTCCTCATGCAATTCGTAATCGCAGCAATGGCTCTTTTTACTGACAGCTCCTCATCATGCTGTCCGGACTCGAATGTTACAGCAACTGTCTCCGGCTTAAAATTATCGCTATTGAAATAATGCAATGTCGTCCCTTGTATTCCATTAATCAGACCCCGAATCACAGGGGCATGAAGCTCCACTGCTATCCTTTGGCTTTCGGGATTATCTGTGGCTATGGAAAAAATCCCACCGAAAGCAGTTGTCGTATGCAAATCCAATAAAATGAATCTCTCCGGATTATATTCTTCTATTTCCTTTCGGATAAGCTGTATAAGCCCCTTGAGTTCTTTATCCTCACTATCCAAAGTGCTATCGTCTTCCGCATTCATAATGCGATCCACATTTTCAAGTGTGAATTGGCGATTCAGATCCTTATTGATAAAACGTTTATTTTCTTTTATTGCAGCAAGGTTTCCTCTCAGTCCTATAAATCTTCCACGGAATTTGAATCTGGGATTGTCTATCGGCTCCCTATCTAACATACGGAATATTTCCTCCATTGCCAGTACTCCTGCGGGTTCATTACCGTGCATGCTACCTAAGACGACGAGCAAAGGACCTTTCCGACCCTCATCATAAATACCTATTACTCTCTCTAATTTTTTTGACATATTAGTTTTTGCTTGTGGACAATAGCAAAAATATAAAATTCAAGCTATTATTCTGCATATTGGATTATACGAAAGTATTTAGTTTCTTGCCTCTAAGTTCAGTTCAATAATTTATGACTACCTCATACATAGGGACGAACGATTAAAACACTAGGGAAACGTATTAAGTTTAGAATATTTTTAAAAATATTTGTTTCCCATCATAAAACAATTTATTTTGCATAAATGCCAATAAAAAAGAAAATAGAAAAGAGGCGGATAATGGGAATCGACCCTGGAACCAATTTTTGTGGTTATGCGGTCATTGATATTATAGGCAGTAAAATCCATCTTGTGGAAATGGGTGTTTTCACAATGAAACATTTGGATAATGCCTATGATAAGCTAAGGAAAATATTTTTGGATGTCCAAGAAGTAATAGAAAACCACCAACCGACGTCAGTTGCCATCGAGGCACCTTTTTATGGTAAGAATGTACAATCCATGCTCAAACTTGGAAGAGCGCAAGGTGTAGCCATCACCGCTGCCATGACTATGGGTTTGGATATTACGGAGTATGCCCCTAAAAAAATAAAACAGTCCATTACCGGAAACGGCAATGCTTCCAAGGAGCAAGTTGCCGCCATGCTGAATAGCATTGTAATGGGCAAAACAAATGATGCATCCCTAGACGCTTCCGATGCTTTGGGTGCAGCCGTCTGCCATCATTTCCAATCTTCCGGTCCGTTGGCAGGAATGGGGAAAAGATATAATGATTGGTCTTCTTTTATTAATGATAATCCAAATAGGAAAGCTTAGACTTTCAATGAATTAATCAAATATAATTGTGGTCTTTTTATTGGCTTTTTTCATTTTGCCTTGATGCAAAACGAAACAAAAAATCAAGGCTGTGACCATTTTTTAACGCTGCAACAATTTGAAAATGCTAAATTCAAAAAAATCGCTTGCACTATATTTCTTTTATTTCATTTTGCAATGAATAATATGTAATGCTTCTGTTTGGCTTCGGTAGCTGCTCAAACAGTTTTGAATTCTTAACGCATTTTCTGCTTTGTTTTCGCTAAAATGGTCAATGCCGAATTTATCTGGGGAGTTTATTGGAATTGGTTTTTAAATTTTTGCTTCAATTCGTCGTCTGTTGCGTTTTATTGAACTTGGATTAGCCAAGTAAAGTTGTGGGAGTTTTATTGGCTTCTTTCATTTTGCCTTGATGCAAAACGAAACAAAAAATCAAGGCTGTGACCATTTTTTAACGCTGCAACAATTTGAAAATGCTAAATTCAAAAAAATCGCTTGCACTATATTTCTTTTATTTCATTTTGCAATGAATAATATGTAATGCTTCTGTTTGGCTTCGGTAGCTGCTCAAACAGTTTTGAATTCTTAACGCATTTTCTGCTTTGTTTTCGCTAAAATGGTCAATGCCAGAACAGAAACATTTGCATGATTTTATACAATTTGCCTTAACAATTATGGTCTATTAACAGATTACTATGGGCATTGCGGATTTATCCGCAAGTCAATTTAAATAGACATTGACCGTAAGGAAAAACATGGTTATCAAAGTCAGCCAACCCAATAAGGGCATCACGAATTTCAGCCATTTATCATAAGTCACATTGACCATAGTCAGGGATGCCAGAATCAAACCTGTTGGTGTTATGAATGCCATGAGTCCCATGCCATATTGATAAGCATTGACCACGTGTTCCCGTCCTACGTCCACCACATCTCCCAATGGTGCCATGATGGGCATTGACAAGACCGCCATTCCGGATGATGAGGGAATAAAAAAGGACAATCCGGCATATAGGAACATCATTACATTCACGAATACTCCTTTGGGCATTCCATCTACAGTATTGGAAGAATAATATAATAGGGTATCACTGATTAATCCGTCATCCATCAAAACCGTCACTCCTCTCGCCAATCCTATGATGAGTGCTACGGAAAGCAAATCATTCGCTCCTTTTACGAAAGCATCCACAAAGTCAGTTTCTTTCATCCAAGCGACTAATCCTATGATAATGGAACCGACAAAAAAGATAGTTGTCATTTCCAAGAACCACCATTCCCAAGAAGAAACGCCGGCAATCATTACGACAAAACAAAGGACAAAAATGATAAGTATGAGTGGATATCTAGAACTGGGTTCGGATTCATTAACCCTATGCTCATCCAGTATTTTTTCAGAGCCACCGAATGTGATGTTTTCAACAGATAAATCCTCTTTCTTTTTTTTCTTCTTTAAGAATAATGCTTCTATTTCTTCTTTTTGATCATAAATCAAGGATTGAGTAGGGTCTTTCCTTACTTTTTCTGCATATTTCATGATGTACCAAATGCAAAATGCCGTTCCTAAAACCAACATCGTCAAGCGTCCATATAGTCCGTTTGTCCAATCTATTCCTGCGGCATTAGAAGCGATAATCGCACTGAAAGGATTTACTGTGGAACACATTGTCCCTACACATGAACCGATATATATTGCTGCCAAAGCGACCATAGCATCATAGCCCGCCGCTAAGAACACTGGAACTAATATTGGATAAAAAGCAATGGTTTCTTCTGCCAGCCCGAATGTCGTTCCTCCTATGGCTATCAATGTTGTAATGAAAACTATCAATAGCCGTTCCCGTCCTTTGAGGATGATGGCTAATTTTGCAATTCCCGCATCGAAGGCTCCGGTCTTATGAATCACTCCAATAAATCCACCGATGATCAAAACAAAAAGAATGACATCCATTGCTCCCATAATTCCTTTTAATGGAGATTGTATGAATTCAAAAATTCCTTGGGGATTACTTTCGAGTTCATGATAAGTTCCGGGAATACCTACGGGTTTCCAAATATCTCCATTTGTAAATTTATCAAGGCTGGTTTTTATTCCGAATTCATCCAAGGTGGCTTGTGTACCCGGATATTCCTTGCTTCCCTCATGGAAATTGTGTGTAAACACTTTTTTTTCCTTATCAAAAGCCAGTTGTTCGTATTTTCCCGAGGGAATAATCCAAGTCATCAGGGCGACTAATGCCGCAATAATCAATAAAACCGAGTGTGCTGTAGGAAACTTTATTTTCTTCATAACAACTAATATAATCCTAAGCTTGGATATTTCTCTTAATTTTGAGGAAAACTTATTAGCATGAAATATTATCCGATACTTTTATTTGCATTATTATCAATAATCGCTTGTTCCGGTTCTGAGAAAAAAGATGAAAACGGCGAAGTAATCCCTGACAAACCATTAGAGGAAAGAATAGCTGATCACATCCAAAAGGAATTGGAAAGTGAGGAGAGAAACGATACCATTGTTCTTGATTTCAGATTCAAAATGTCTAGGAACGATGTGTATAGACATACGAAAAAACTTCATTCTCAAAAGAAAATGTATCCTATTCAAAAAACAAAAAAGACGAGGGAATATGTATATGATTTGAGATTGCGGAAAGCTGGAAAACTCAGGACTTTTTTCGAGGCATATTATTATGATAAAAAAGAATTGTACCGAGTGGAATGTGTTCCGAAAATAGATACGAGTAAACTGAAAATAAAAGATGTCCTCCAAGAAATCAAACCGATTTATGAGGCAGAATATGGAAAACCACATTTCATTGTTCCGAACGAAGAAGATCCGAAATGCAAAACATATTTATGGGTTGATGGAAATCGGAAAATAGAATTGGGTTGTTTTGAGGATCAGGTTTTCATGTATTATGAGGACATTCCATTGGCAAGAAAAGCTGCTGCGGATTCGGATTTATAAACCTAGTACAGACAACTAGACATTTTTATAAAGCAGAGCCTTGCCAGGTGTTTGTTCACCTGACAATACCCCAATTAGACCTTGTGCGAGGTGAACAAACACACTCGCACGGCTAGGTTTTTCATTTGTCTAATTGTGTGAACTTAATATTTTTCCAATAAAAATATGTTTCAAAAATTATCATTCTTACTCAAAGTGTCCAGACCGGGATTATGGTTTCCTGCACTCTGGCTGTATTTTCTTCCTTTGAGCGGAATGAATGTTTGGGAAGAAATTGATTTTTGGCTGGGTCTTGCTTTTGTTACTTTCCCATTGAATTTCATCATTTATGGTTGGAATGATTATGTGGATTTTGAAACGGACCAACATAATCCGAGGAAAGATAGTTTTCTATTCGGAGCGAGGGGAAGTAAGGAGGAACTTTCTGTTCTTCCTATTTTATTAGCCATCATTCAAACCATTTGTTATGGTTATTTTATTTGGCATTTGGGTTTGGATGCAGTTTGGCTTTTCGCAATACTTTTTTTGGTTTTGCTCGCTTATAATTTTCCGAAAAAAGGATTTAGGAATACACCTCCATTAGAACTTTTCGCCCAGTTCGGTTATCTTTTGGTTGTGCCTTTTAGCATGATGCTAAACGAAACACCGGAAGTTCCTTGGCTCACTTATGGCTACCTTGTGCTTTTCGCCATCCAATCCCAACTCATGGGTGAAGTGATGGATATAGAACCGGATCGGAAAGCGAATCGGAAAACTACCGCTACACAATTGGGGCTTAAAAAAACAAAAATCCTTATCATTGGCATTGTGGCATTTGAAGTCGGATTATTATTTTTTGTTTATCGTGATTTTATTTTTGGCGGAATGTTGGCAATGGGTTTGGTT
Source organism: Saprospiraceae bacterium (assembly GCA_020631375.1). Taxonomy (GTDB): domain Bacteria; phylum Bacteroidota; class Bacteroidia; order Chitinophagales; family Saprospiraceae; genus JAHDCE01. The sequence continues at coordinate 5,677 of JAHDHJ010000071.1, forward strand.
TGGTTATTACTCGATCTATTTTGGATTTTTAAAAATAAGACCTATACTTTATTTGAAATGAAATTATTCGGAGTGGGTACTAATTTAATTGCATTGGCAAGTATGATTTATGTTTGGTGGTCGGGTGTCTTGATGAATGTTTAAATAGATGGCTAGACATTTAGATTTAGAGATTTTTAGACAATTATTTAATCTACTTTTGCGGACAAGTCCGCAAAAGTTCATAGTTATCAGTCCATAGAAATAATTCATGTCTGTTTTTAAAATGAATAAAAATCAATTAGCAAAATTCGTGGCAAAAAATTGCCATGAATAAATAATTTTTAATTTAAAGAATATTTAAATCCAAAAAAATATGAAATATCTAATTCCCATAATTTGCATTCTTTTTATTGGCTGTAAAAGCCAAAATTCGATTACTGAAAATCCTAGTGAAAAAAATATTTATACAAAACAAAGCATCCATCAATTCAAGGTGGAAAATATTAGTGGAGAAACATTTGACTTCAGTTCATTGAAAGGGAAAAAAGTGATGGTGGTAAATACAGCATCCAAATGTGGATTAACTCCACAATATGAAGATTTACAAAACTTGTATGAAAAATATAAAGAGAATAATTTTATCGTTGTCGGTTTTCCTGCAAATAATTTTCTATCGCAAGAACCCGGAAGCAATGAAAAAATAAAATCATTTTGTACGGAAAAATTCGGTGTGACCTTCCCTATGATGGCTAAGGTTTCAGTAAAGGGAAAAGATAAGCATCCTGTTTATCAGTTCTTGACGGAAATAGAAAAAAATGGAATCAGCAATTCTAAGGTTTCTTGGAATTTCCAAAAATATTTAGTGGATGAGAATGGATATTTGGTCAAATATATATCTCCTAAATCCAGTCCGATGAGTGAGGATGTTATTAATTGGATTGAGGGAAATTAGAAATAGAAAAAAAGGATTCGGCTTCAGCCGAATCCTTTTTTCATTTCATTAGGTTTTTATTGTTGTGCCGTAAAAATAGTCCCACTTTTTTTATGGGAGTCCTTATCATTTTCGAACCTATACTTAAGGGTATAAAAATATGTCCCATCCAAAACCGGCTCGGAATCTTCCATTTTTGTTTTTTCAAGAATAATTTTCTTACTACCCCATTCCAGTTTATCATCATTTACTCCATAGATGTGATTTCCCCATTGGTCGAACACTTCCAATATTAAATAATCCAATTCACATACGGTATCAAAATCTACGGAAAATTCTTGATCAGCTATTTGTAATTCTGAGAAAACAACAACGTCACAATCAGTGGTTGGAGGAGGTGTGATAGGAGTAAAAAATAATTGAGTCAGATAGAAAAAAGACAGAAAAATTTTCATCAGTTATAATTTTAATTTGGATAAATTGGGTCGTGCATTACACCCATACTTATTCAAAAAGGATGCCTAATCCAATATTTTAACAAATATTTATAATCATAACATATAAGGAAATTATTATCAACAACTTAAAAGGTAAGGAAATAAACACAAATATTTGGTTAGCCATTATTTTGAAAACCAAGATGAATACATTACATAATTATTGGCAATTCTTTCTATCGTGTCTTCAAAAACTTCGGGGCTCAAAGCCTTTACTTTTCTGGCAGGGACACCTGCATAAATAAAATTGGATTCTAATTTTGAATTTTCCAAAACTACTGCTCCCGCAGCAATAAGCACATTACTCGGCACATGAGCATGATCCATGACTATCGCTCCCATTCCTATCAGAACATTATCATCTATGGTACATCCATGTACAATTGCCCTGTGTCCTATCGAGACATTATTACCTATAGTCGTAGCAGCCTTTTCGTATGTACAATGTATAATCGCTCCGTCTTGCACATTGACCTTATTTCCAAGCCTAATGGCATTCACATCTCCCCTTACCACCGTTTGGAACCAAAAACTACAATCATCCCCACAAAGCACATCTCCTACGATAGTCGCATTTTCTGCAATGAAATTATCTTTTCCGAATACGGGCTTTTTCCCGTTTACTTCAAGTATGGTCGGCATTAAAAAGTGATTTAATTTATGTATGAATATGCAAAGTCCATAGACGATAACAGAAAGGAAAAGCACCTTAAATAATTATCGTCTATGGACTATAAAACTATGGACTGAATGGCGTTCTACGAAATTCAGATATTAATATTATTTCAATACCGGAGTCACCACATACCCTTCCTTTCTCAATAATCCCACAACCCCTTCTTCTCCGCCCAAATGTCCGGCACCAACAGCAAAGAAAGTTATTTGCTGGGTCATTGCCTCAGCCATAAGTGGTATCCAATTCTTATTCCTAAGGGTTAGGAATTTATCTTCGAATTCAGAAGAACCCTCTGATTGTTCCCTTATCATGGCATGTAATCCCGGAATATCCTGCTGGGTATATAGTTTGACCATTTCATCTAATACATTTTCAGCCTCTCCATCAGCTTCATCTCCGGCATCCAATGCCTGAACCAACATTTTAGCCTGATCCTCCAAGGAAATGCTATCAAACATACTCATTTGGAATGCGATAGTTTCCAAGCCATCTATGGGTTTTTCTTGTTTTTTAGCCATTTGGGTAAATTCCATTTCATAGGATTTCATAGAACCCATATCCATACCTCCTCCACCGAAAGGATTTCCTCCTCCACCTCCAAGATCCCCTTGTTCCAACATAGAACTCAAGAAAAGCGGCTTGATCTTATCCACCATATCTCCCATCATCATCATAAGGGGATTATTTCCCAATTTTTCCTTCACTCTCTTATAATCGTCTTCACTCAATAAATCCTTTAGAGTAGTCCCATCTTCCATAAACATCATATCCATTAGGGAAGACATCATAGACATATCGTTCATCTTATCCGTATTGATTTCAAAAACAACCTTCTTGGATTTGGCGAAAGCCGCCTCCACATATTTAGGCATAAAGAAATCTTCTTCTGATATCATATGTATCGTTCCGAAAAGATAAGATGGTTGCTTTAGTTTCTTTCCTGAAATTTTCCACAGCAATGCTTTTTCTTTTGCTGCCAAAGAACCTGACACCGCAGAATTGGAAGCTCCTGCCTGTTTAGCTCCTGTACATCCGCTAGTCCCTACGACAAAGGTCAGAAAGACAGCACTTATCCAAGTCAATAAAGTTATTTTTTTCATCCTTAATTTATATCGTTATAAATAATTTCAATTTGCAGATAAATCCGCAAATTGGCTTAATGATGGGAATATCCGGATTTCAGATGGATTCCACTTTACAAATCTACAAGAAAAATATAGTATTTGTTCACTGGAACAGAAAGTCTATGGACAAACATTCCGCATGGACAAACAAAAATCCCTTTGGCACATTTGTGCCAAAGGGATTTTACATCTCCTGCCTTAGCCCGTTTATCTGCGGGCAGAGAGTTTCTCCTTATGTTTCTTCAATTGTCTTTTAAGTGAATCAATAGCAAAATCAATGGAAGCTTCAAAAGTTTTTTGTGTTTCTTTGACTATGAGGACATTCCCTGGGACACTAATGCGTATTTCGGCTATCTTATCCCTGACTTGTCCGGAGTTTTCAAGTTTCAAGGCGACTTCCGCACTAATAATTCTATCAAAATAATGGTCTAATTTAGGTAATCGTTGTTCAATGAAATCAATTAGTTTAGCATCTGCGTTGAATCCTACCGCTTGTGTTTTAATCTTCATAAAGCTAAGGTTGTTTATACAATTAAAAAATGTGGTCTATATGAATGTTGTGTTTAGGCAGGAGATGCTCACATGCATTCATTTCGCTATATGGGATAAATGTATATTTTTATATTGTTAATTTCAAGGTTTTACCAAAAATAATTTTGCGAAATATAATTTCATATACCTTAAGTCCATACAAACATATAACAAGCTCAGATCAAAAAAGATTCCTGTTCCGCAATATATTTTCCAAAAAAGAGGGCGAAATATTCGCCCTCTTTTTTGGAAATCACACTCATTCCTTATCCTTGGCTTTGGGATGGGCCTGTTCATATACTTTCCTCAAGCGCTCAATGGAATTATGTACATAAATCTGTGTGGCTGAAAGGTTGGCATGTCCCAGCAATTCTTTTATTGCATTCAGATCTGCTCCTCGATTAGATAAATGTGTGGCAAAAGTATGCCTTAGCGTATGCGGTCCTTTTTTGTCCGTCGTTGTCACTAATGACAAATATTTTTTGACTACATTATAGACCAATTTCGGATAGAGTGGCTTTCCTGCTTGAGTCAGAAAAAGAGAATACAAATCTCCCGTTGGAAATTCCTTTTCTCTCTCGTCCAAATAATCTTTTAACAAACCCAAAGTAAAATCAGTCAAGGGAACCAAACGTTCCTTATTCCGCTTTCCGAGAATCGTTATTTTTTTTCCCACAAAATCCACATCCCTGATTTCCAAACCTATTAGTTCTGCCCTTCTCATTCCTGTAGCATACAACAACTCCAAGATCGTTTTGTCCCTCATGCCTATGTATCCTTCTGGAAACCCTATGTTTTCCAATAGGTTTTCTACTTGTTTTTCTTCCATATATTCAGGAAGGCGCTTGCTGACTTTTGGAGAAATGAGCTTTGTGGTCGGATTCGTTTCTATGGCACCCTCTCTCAATAAAAATTTAAACAATGCTTTCAGGCTGGCTAATTTCCTTTTTATGGATTGGGCTGCGATTCCATCTTCCATCAGATGGATTATCCAAGACCTCATATGAAAAAATTCCGCCTTTTCTATCAGGGAAAGTTCATATGTTTCTTCTAAATAAGCAGAAAAGGACTCCAAATCCTTTTGATAGGCATTCACCGTATGAGGAGAATATCTTTTCTCATATTGGATATATTTTATAAATGATGCTATTTCTTTTTGCATGATACTTGGATTTGCCTCCTCCAAAACTAAATGATTCCAGGATCATTTGTCTCTAAATTAAGTTAAAATGAGTGATTGTCTATGTATAGTTTTGCCTTATCGAAATATATTTAGCCATATCTTTCATCAATTTGATAAAATTCTTCTATTTTCGCATTCCACGCCTTATAAATTTCTTTGGGTACGGAGGGTTATAAACACTACAGTCAAAACGTTGTTTAAAAAATGAGGCTTAGAATATTTCAGTTAGATAATACCAAAACATGAAATTAGCTACACCTGTATCAATAAGCGTAATTGCTGAAAAAATCGGTGCGGAAATAATAGGAGATCCAGATAGAGTCGTTTATGGACTGAATGAAATCCATAAAGTTGAGGCTGGGGATCTTACTTTTGTTGATAAGGAAAAGTACTTTGATGCTTCCCTTAATTCTGCTGCTACTTTTGTCATTATGAATAGGAGAATGCATTGCCCAGAAGGCATGACATTACTTTTTTGTGACGAACCTTTCCAAGCTTACAACAATCTTGTAAAGGAGCAAAGACCTTTCTGTGCATTGACTGCACACATCAGCGATTCCGCAAAAATCCACCCCTCTGTTATTCTTGAACCAAATGTCGTTATCGGTCATAATGTTACGATTGGAGAAAATTCAATTATCCAAGCAAACACCACGATTGTAAGCAATACCATTATTGGAAAGAATGTAAATATCCACCCCAATTCTGTTATCGGTTCCGATGCTTTTTATTACAAGAGGTATGATACCCATCATGAAAAATGGCATTCGGGAGGACGGGTAATCATAGAGGACGATGTTGAAATCGGAGCTTGTTGTACGATTAACATTGGAGTATCAGGAGATACGTTCATCGGCAAAGGAACGAAATTCGATAGCCAAGTCCATATCGGACATGGAGCTGTAATCGGAAGACATTGTTTATTCGCTGCCCAAGTAGGTATTGGAGGCAAAGCCATTATTGAAGACGGATGTTGCTTGTATGGACAGGTTGGCGTAGCACAAAATATCACCATAGGAGAAAGGGCGATTGTCCTTGGACAATCCGGAGTTTCTAAGAATATCGCAGGAGACAAAACTTATTTCGGTTCACCCTGCCAAGAGGTCAGGGAAACCTATAAACAATTAGCTGTACTAAGAAAACTGCCTGATTTGGCAAAACTTATGCGAGCTTTGGAAGAATTACAAAATAAGAATAATAACGAATCACAACCATAAGAACTTCGTTATACGAACAATAAAAAAGACTTCCGATGGAAGCCTTTTTTATTGTTCGCAATTTCATTTTCAGCCCTCAAATTCCGCCTCTCTTTTTTGCATATAGGCTGCCATTGCTTCGAAAATATCATTGGACAATAACATGGAGGCATTCCACGCTACCATATAATTCAAGGATTCTTCTACTGAATGATCCCTTGTATATAATAAAATCTCCTTGGTTCCTCTAATACAAACCGGAGATTTTTTAGCAATTTCCTTCGCAATGCCCATGACTTCTTCCATCATGGATTCCTTATCAGCATACACTCTGTTCACCAAACCGATTTCCTTGGCTTCTTGTCCAAATACTTTCCGACCTGTATAAGCCAATTCCGCCATGATTCCCGGATTCAGAATTTTAGGGAGTCTTTGTAGCGTTCCAATATCCGCTACCAGACCCAAATTGATTTCCTGAATGCTGAAATAGGCATCTTCCGTGCAATATCTCATATCGCAAGCAGAAACAATATCAACTGCCCCTCCTATACAACTCTTATGAATAGCAGCCAATACAGGTTTTCTACATTTTTCTATTGCAGAAATACAATCCTGTAATTTTATGATGAATTCCCTTAATTGCTCTCGTTTCCTTGCTTCGCAAGTTTCGTCAAACTGGCTGACATTCATCAACAATTGCAAATCTATCCCTGCACAAAAATGTTTCCCCTCTCCGGATAAGACAATGACACGAGCATTCTTATTCTTATGCAATGCCTCAAAAATAGCTTTCATTTCCTCCCAAGCTTCCAAATTCAGAGAATTTGCTTTCGTTGGGCGATTAAAAGCCACATGGGCAATATTGTTTTCTATACTTACTTTGAACTGATTGTATTGAGTCATGATTTTTATGATTTATTCGCCAAATATAAGCTAGATTTTCAGTAGAGTAGGCTTAAATTGAAAGTCGATGCTGGATTACTCGCTAATAAGATTCAAATTCCCTAAATTTGCAGCCTAATTGAACTTTTCTAATTGGATTTTTTTTTATAAATAAAAAAACAACATTGCTTAATTTACATTATAAGCATTGAATATTTCAATACGCAGAAATGAAAGTATCCTACAACTGGTTAAAAGATTATATAGACATAGATTTGCCTTGGGAAAAACTAAGTGAAATCCTTACGGAAATAGGCTTGGAAGTAGAGGGTGAAGAACATACAGAGAGTGTCCCAGGAGGCTTAAAAGGCTTGGTCGTAGGCGAGGTGACCTTCAAGGACAAACACCCCGGAGCAGATAAACTTTCCATTACTCGTGTGAATATCGGAGCAGAAGAGGAATTGAATATCGTTTGTGGTGCGCCGAATGTAGCTAAGGGACAAAAGGTCGTAGTCGCTACCATAGGAACGATGCTCTACCCTAATGATGGGGAACCTTTCAAAATCAAGAAAGGAAAGATTAGGGGCGAAGTTTCCGAAGGAATGATTTGTGCGGAGGACGAAATAGGTTTGGGGTCATCGCACGAGGGGATTATGGTTTTGCCTAATGAAGTGAAAATAGGCACGGCCGCCAGTGATTTTTTCAAAATAGAGAAGGATACTGTTTTTGAAATTGGGCTTACGCCCAACAGGTCAGATGCGACATCCCAATTGGGCGTAGCCAAAGATTTGGCAGCAGCCTTAAAAATAAATTATGACCATAGCGGCAATGTAAATTCTCCATCTATTGAAAAGTTCAAGGTTGACAATAATGATTTGCCAATAGAAGTTCAGGTAGAAAACACAGAAGCTTGCCCAAGATATTCCGGTGTTTCCATCAAAGGGGTAACTGTAGCAGAATCTCCGGAATGGCTCAAGAAAAGATTGAGGTCATTGGGTATCGCAACAAAGAACAATATTGTAGATGCCACGAATTTCATTCTACATGAATTGGGACAACCTTTACATGCCTTTGATGCGGATGAAATCGAGGGAGGAAAAATCATAGTAAAGAATTTATCCGATAAAAGTAAGTTCACTACACTGGATGAAGTGGAACGGGAATTGAGCCATGAAGATTTGATGATTTGTGATGGCAATTCCAACGGTATGTGTATCGCAGGAGTTTTCGGAGGAACGAAATCTGGTGTAAAAGAAACGACTAAGAATATCTTTTTAGAATCGGCACATTTCAATGCCATTTCTATCCGCCGTTCCAGTACCCGTCATTTATTGAAAACGGATGCCGCCAAAACTTATGAAAAAGGTTCCGATCCTAATATTTGTGTTTTTGCATTAAAGCGGGCAGCTTTATTGATACAAGAATTGGCAGGAGGGGAAATCGCTTCCGAAGTCATAGATATTTATCCGAATCCCGTTTCAAAAAAAGAGGTTGATGTAAAATTCAGCCATGTGAATCGTCTGATTGGGGATGATTTGACAAAGGATGAAGTGAGGAATATCCTATCAGCAATGGAAATCGAAATTCTGGAAGAAAAAGGAGATGATTTCAAAGTCGCCATTCCTACGAATAAGGTCGATGTTACCCGTGAGGCAGATGTCATAGAAGAAATCCTTCGGATTTATGGCTTGAACAAAGTAAGCATTCCTTCTCAGGTTAAGTCTGCATTGACTTATGGATTACAACCTGACCCTTTCAAAATCAGGAATATTGCAGGAGATTATCTTGCCAACAATGGCTATAATGAAATCATGGCTGTTTCCATTACGGAGTCCAAATATTTCAAGGAGTTCCTTCCTATGGATGAATCCCAATTGATCTATATCAATAACACCTCCAATATGCACTTGGATGTCATGCGTCCGAGTATGTTGTTTTCAGGTTTGGAAGCCATCCGTAGGAACCAAAACAGAAAGGCGGCGGATTTGAAATTATTCGAATTCGGAAGGACATATATCAAGGAAGAAGATAAATATAAGGAAAGCGAACACCTTACACTTTATGTCACTGGTCAACGCTATGAGGAAAGTTGGCTGAATGCGGATAAAAACCAGGTCAGCTTTTATACCTTGAAGACTTTCGTCAACAATATTCTAAGCCGTTTGGGAATAAGTGGTTATCAGGAATCTGCTTCCGAAAATGAAATATTCGGCTTTGCTGCGAAATACCACAGAGGGCCTACGGCTTTGGTAGAATTCGGAAGAGTGAAAGGAAAATTGGCGAAAGCTATGGATATAAAAAATCCGGTTTTCTATGCTGATATCAATTGGGATATGATTTTACGTTCCTTGAAAAAGCATAAGATCGATTTTGTCGAATTGAATAAATATCCATCCATTCGTCGGGATTTGGCATTGGTTTTGGATACTAAAGTAAAATTCAGTGAGGTAGAAGCCATCGCTAAAAAGGCAGGGAAAAAATTATTGAAATCGATTAACCTTTTTGATGTTTTCGCGGATGAAAGTAAATTGGGTGAAGGGAAAAAATCCTATGCCATTTCAATGATTTTCGAGGATGCAAGCAAAACATTGAAAGACAAGGAAGTTGAAAAGGTAGTAAGCCAAATGATTCAGACTTTTGAAAACAAATTGGGTGCGGTGATTAGGAAATAAATTCAAACAACTATGAACCTAAACGAGAAAATAGAACAAGTAGATTTGAAGGCTAGACAACTCGCCTTGAAAATGGAACACCTCCAAGAAAGGAATACAAAACTAACTAATGAAAATCGCAATTTACAGCATAAACTCGAAAATGCGATTATCATGATTGCGGACATGGAGGAAAAATTGGAATTTACAGAAAATAATCTGGCCAAAAAACAGAAAAGTGATCCTCAGAACGTTCGGGAAATGAGGAAAAAAATTGATAGCTCGATAAAGGATATTGATAATTGTATCGAATGGTTGGAGAATAGTTAGTTTTAGTTGCGCAAAACGCAACAGACTTTAGATACTAGTATTTAGATACTAGACAATTCATATTCATCAGATGATTTTCGTAGAAAATCATTATAAACCTAGATAATAGAGTCTAAATACTAATATCTGTTGCGTTTTGCGCAACTAACTAAGTCCATAGTTTGATAGTCGATAAACCATAGTTATTCACGGATTTATCCGCAATTTAAATTGATTAGGAACTTTTAAGTATTGTCTTCGTTAAATATAAACTAAAGACAATGCAATGTACCAACTTGACCAGATTCCATTTTTTCAAGAAATCAAGGATTCTAAAAACATTCTTTTAGCGGGTGCCGGGGGTGGCTTTGATATTTATAGTGGCATACCTTTATATTATAGTTTAAAAGCTTCGGGCAAAAATGTAATCCTTGCTAATTTTTCTTTTTCTTGGCTCAATAAAACAAATTCTGAAAATATTTTTCCTTTTCTATGGAAAGTAAAGGCTGAGGACGGAGAGTTTTCAGGAAGAAATTATTTTCCTGAAAAATATTTATCCTCTTGGTTTTTAAGCCAAGGCGAATCCGTGGATATTTATGCTTTTGAAAAAACGGGAGTCCAAGCACTCAAAAATTCTTACAATTTCCTTATTGACAAATATGCGATTGATTCCGTTATCCTCGTAGATGGAGGAACTGATAGTTTGATGTTTGGCGATGAAGATGGTCTAGGAACACCGCATGAAGACAGTTGTTCAATGGCAGCGGTTTATCAATCCAAATCCCAAAAGAATTTCCTTGTAAGTATTGGCTTTGGAATTGATCATTTTCATGGTGTATCGCATTATCGTTTTTTAGAAAATGTAGCTGAAATATCTAGAGATGGAGGATATTTAGGTTTGTTTCAAGCATTGATGGAAATGGACGAAGCCAAACGTTTCCAATCCGCCGTAGAGTTTGCTAATAAAAGAATGCCCGAAGCACAAAGTATTGTAGCCAATTCCATTTTGAGTGCAATGGAAGGAGATTATGGTAATGTACATAAAACGGCTAGAACTAAAAATAGTGAACTTTGGATCAATCCATTAATGACGATTTATTGGGCATTCCATTTGGATGCAATTATTTATAAAAACAAATATTACGATTATATAAAAGAGAGTAATACAATGGGAGAATTGCATACCGGTTTATTAGAATATTCAAAAACCCTTAAGTATCTCCGAACTAAAAAACAGATTCCAATTTAATGTTTATTTTTGCAGCATAGCAAATCAAAACACATGAAGGAAGAATATAAAAATATAACCATCACCTTGGCGGGAAGACCTTATCCTTTGAAAATAAAGGTGAGTGATGAAGATTCCGTGAAACGTATCGTAAAGGGATTGAATGAGCAAATCAATAATTTCCAGATTTCATATAATGGCAAGGACAAACAGGATTGTTTATCCATGACTTTATTGACCGTAGCGGTAGATTTGCATAAATTACAAAAACAAGCTTCCATAAAAGAAGCAGAAGATAAGCTTGATGAATTAGAGGGATTTTTGGATACTTTGTTGAAATAAGAGAATGGAAAAATCCAATAAGTATCCTCCTTTCACGAGTGAAAAATGCGAAACTTATCTCAAGGTGTTGGAATTCTTAGAGGAAAAAATGAAGCAAGATAGTTTCCCAACTATTCCAGCAATTCCTCTATCAGTTCTCCTGAATTATTGGCAGTAACATATTTTTTAAAATGGTTTTGGTGTATTGTGGCATGATTACGCCTTAGCAACAGAATAGAACTTATCGTTGCATTAGAAAAATATGGTATTGACAATACTGTCAATCAATTAGAAATGGGTATGATTTTGT
>JAHDHJ010000324.1 GCA_020631375.1 Saprospiraceae bacterium
TTTAAACAGCTGAAGATCAGACTGGAATGATGGTGGTGAATTGCAATGCAAATACTGCTGAGTATAAACTACTGTGAACCAGATGCTAGATTTCAGATAATGGATATTAGAAATGTAATGCCAAGATGAGGAATCATTTCTTACATCTTGAATAAGTACTAAGGTTGGCGAAAATGAATGCCACAACTAAAATCCTAAGTCAAAATACATTAGCCAAAATTCCCAATGACTACCATCTCCTCTAAGGTAGGGTTAGGTTTTCCTCCTTCATCTTCCAAAGTAATGGCAAATGCGGCAGGGTTCTGGATGAATTCTTTTTTAATCAAATTGGTCGAATCAGGTAAATCAAAGACACCCATATCAACTGGGTTATCTCCTACGATGGCCCAGAGTTGGTATTGTTTACCTTGTGGTGGTGATGGTAAGTTGACAGCATCTAAAAATGCAACCTTATCTATATCATTCCAATAAATTGTGGCCACAGCATCAGGTGCTTTATCTGTTCCTTGCATGGCTATGATTTTATTTGTAGGGTTTCTCAGAATTGAAATGATTTCGTTTTGCTTATTGTTTTCCTCCGTACAAGATTCAGTCAACGTTTTATATTCTTGGGCTATTTTATCTTTTTCCTGACTACTTTGCCATAAAAGGAATGACAATGTAGCAAAGGCAATCAAACCCAATATTGATAGCAAAATAAATAATCTGCTACGAGGCTCTTTGGTCGATGAATCATCGCTTGCTTGTCTTTCGACTTCATATCGCAGTTGAGGGGTTTCCGTTATTTTACTTTGAACCAACTCCTCTATGTCTGGAGGCGGCTGGATACCATTCTCCGCTGAATAATTTTCAAGTGCTTTTTCTATTTTGGAAATCTCACTTCTGATTTCGGGATATTGTTGTGCATTCCATTCTACGTCCCATGCTTCAGTTTCAGGCAATAAACCCAAAACATAGCTCTCCAATACTCCCGATGATATATATTCTTCGATATTCATCATAAAATTCTTTCTAACATTAATGCCAGTAATAGGGAGATAACAGCAATGTCATTTCCTAGTACCTTTCTTAGGTGGAGTATGGCTTTTCGAATTCTGGTCTTAACAGTTCCAATTGGAATATCAAGTTCCTTGGCAGTTTCACTCTGACTGTATCCCTTGAAATACAAGTAATCAATCAAAATCCGATGTTCCGGGTCCATTTTACTGATGACATCGGACAATCCCGAATCCTTGACTGTGGGATTCTCAGTTAGACGTTCATTACTATGTACCTCCGGATCTAACGAATCGGTTTGCTTAGCACGTTGATATTTTGCGGAATTAATCTGATTGAGACAACAGTTCCTAGCTATTTGCGCCATCCATGTATAGAACCGCCCCTTCTCAGGATTATACTTGGAAATATATTTCCAAATCCTTAATAAGACGTCCTGTAGGATTTCTTTCGCCAGTTCCTCCTCTCGAACCATTCTGAATATTATCCCATAAAGTGCTCCGGAATAATTGCTATAAAGCAGTGTCATGCCCTGCTGGTTACCTTGCTTGAGGAGATTGATGATATCCTGTTCTTGTGTTGGGAATCCCATTCTGCTAATATACCTAAATACAGCAGAATTTCTATCTAGAAAAATTACAGATTATTCTATTTCGTTATAAACAATTGATAATCATATAATTATTTAATACTAATCATTTTTTTTACACAAAATAAAAACCGATCTGTACTTCATCAAGGTAACTATAAATGAAGGTTATCATCATCCTTTATCACATTAAAAAATCTTTATCATGAAAAAAATGAAAATCAGTTTGGCTTTAGCTTCATTGTTTCTAGCCTTGGGACTTTTTATGTCAGCAGACCACATTGATGCCCCTTTGGTAACAGGTGGAAAAGTTGATCTCACCGATCTCTATGTATTCCAGAGTCCTGAAAATTCGAACAATCTCGTCTTTGCTGCTAATGTACAGGGTTTACTAGACCCCGCATCTACCTCGGCAGCTTCCTTCGATCCAAATTCGATGTTGGAATTCAACATCGACAACGACGGTGACAATGTCGAAGATTTGGTTATCCAATGTATTTACGAAGATGGAATGCTTCGTGTATATGGACCTGTTGCCCCCCAAACCGTAGGAACAACAAGTAGAATAGATACAGGTGCCGGTATGATTTCTACAGGAATCTCGACTTATGGCGCCTCACCCATGGTAGCAGAAGGGAATGGGATGAAAGCTTTTGCAGGGCCAAGGGACGATCCTTTCTTTTTTGATTTTGTACGGTACACCGAAATTCTAGGTGGAACCCAGACCGGATTTGCCAACCCAGGCAATGACACCTTTGCAGGAACTAATGTTTTGGCAACTATTATAGAAGTTCCAAAGAATCAACTAGGAGGTACGGGAATGGTTAATGTTTGGGTCGAATCCAAGCGTAAATAGTAAGTGATTCAGCTTCCAAAATCCACTATGACACATCTTTTACTCACTTTTAAATACCATAGTTATGTCTACATATAAATTAAAGGCTTTCTTCACACTGTTCGTAGGAATTCTTATTTCATCCTTGTTGCTCATGTCATGCGCTGATGATGATTCCGATGGTCCTGATACGGATGCAGTATATGAGCAGGATGACCAAACAGCAAGACCTGCAATCAATACAGTATTCAATGTTTCGGACGAGGATAAGAACAGTTTTAATGTTACCGCTCCAGTGAATCAGTCCACTTTTGCAACTGCTTTTGAAAGCCGGTTACTAGCTTTGAATCCGGGATATACAACCAATG
>JAHDHJ010000072.1 GCA_020631375.1 Saprospiraceae bacterium
AACTAGACAAAATGAAAAACCTAGCCGTGCGAGTGTGTTTGTTCACCTCGCACAACGTCTAATTGGAATAAAGTCCATATATTGTTTATTTATCCAAAGGGAATTATCTAACAATCCTCCAGAATTTGCAAAAAAAGAAATACAAAACTACTTTAATTTCAATGAGTGGTGTCCGAATATATAATAAAAAATTACTTGAACTCGGACTAACATTGCCCGGCTTTGTAGATCGAAGTAAAGTCATTGCAAGTTTACCAAGCTTAGGATTATTAACCCTTGCTGCGCATACTCCCGATAATTGGGAAATCGAATATGTAGAATTAGATGAATATAGTGAATCTGACATTGAGAATATTATAAAAAATAAGCCGGACATTGTTGCGTTTTCTTCATTAACTGCAAGAATAAATGAAACATATACTCTCAGCAATAGATTGAGAACTCATGGAATCACAACTGTAATTGGAGGACTTCATGTTTCAGCATTACCTTTGGAAGCCATGCAATATGCAGATTGTATCATCCAAGGTGAAGGTGAAATAACCTGGGAAGTATTATTAAATGATTATGAAAATAATAATTTACAAAATCTATACAGTTCTTTATCCAATTCAAAATATACTTTTCATTTCAATGCTTGTAAAATACCAAAGTACGAATTACTTGACATCAATAAATACAATCGGCTAACCATTCAAACGACCAGAGGCTGTCCTTTGAATTGTAATTTTTGTGCTGCTTCCAGAACCATCAGCTCTTATAAAAAGAAACCTATAGAACAAATAGAAAAAGAACTCGATAAAATATTCGAAGTATGGGACAGACCTTTTATCGAATTAGCTGATGACAATACTTTTGTAGATAAAAAATGGTCTAAAGAATTATTAAAATTATTTGCTAAATATAAGATGAGGTGGTTTACAGAAACCGATATTTCTGTAGCTTATGATGATGAATTATTAGAATTATTAGCCGAATCTAATTGCGCACAAGTTCTTATTGGCTTTGAAACGTCCAATATAGAAGGACTTAATGGAATTGATAGGAATAATTGGAAATATAAACAATTCAATAATTATTTAACCGCTATTGACAAAATCCAATCCTATGGAATTTCTGTAAATGGTTGCTTTATATTAGGCTTTGATACAGATACTAAAGAGACCTTTAAAAACACAGAAAAATTCATCAAGGAAAGTAATTTATCCGAAGTACAAATCACCTTGTTAACTCCTTTCCCTGGAACGGAATTATATCGTCAATTAAAAAATGAGGGCAGATTGCTTTCAGATAATTATTGGGATAAATGTACTTTATTTGATGTGAATTTTATTCCCAAAAATTTCACTCCAAAAGAATTGGAAGATAATTTCCAAGAATTAATGCTAAATTTATATGCAGTAGATGAAGTAAAGAGAAGAAAAAGTAAATTCAGAACAATTTTAAGAAATAAAATAAAAACAAAATGAATATAATTAACACGATAATCAAACTTTTGACTTTCCGATTAAAAAAGGATGAAATGTTATTGTTCGATAATAAAATATTTATTGTCGGACTAATTGGAACATGGATAGTCGGAATGGGTCGGTATTGGGATGATCCTAAAGCTGAATTATTACAACATTTGGGAATGGGTTCCGTCATTTATATTTTTGCTTTGGCATTATTTATCTGGTTGATTTTATTGCCGTTCAAAATTGAGAATTGGAAATATTTCACTGTCCTTACTTTTATTGCACTGACATCTTTTCCTGCTATCTTTTATGCAATTCCCGTAGAAAAGTTTTATAGTATCAAAACCTCAAACATCATAAATGTTTGGTTCCTTGCAATAGTTGCATTATGGAGATTAGCCTTACTGTTTTATTTCCTAAAACAATTCACCCAATTAAAAACATGGAATATTATTACAGTCACACTCATGCCCATCTGTCTGATTATTTCAACATTGACCATCCTTAATTTACATCACGTCGTTTTCAATGTCATGGGAGGTTTCAGAGAGCCTACTGCACACGATGCAACCTATATGATTTTAATGTTATTAACCGGACTTTCTATTGTATTGACTATTCCATTATTAATTTCTTATGGTATGGGAATATACTATAGGAGAGTAAAAAATGTGGGTTAACCAAATCATACCATTAGATTAAAAAACGCTGCTACCTAATTCACAAGTAGCAGCGTATAAAAGTATCAAGTAAGGGAAAATTTACCTCACTGTAAACCCTTCCCCAAATCCTTCGCTCGGACTTACAAAATCCAATTCACCTTTATCATTTTCCGCCATCAAAATCATTCCTTGGGATTCGACTCCCCTAATTTTCCTAGGCGCCAAATTCGCTAATAAAACTACATTTTTTCCAACTACCTCTTCCGGAGTAAAAAACTCGGCGATTCCGGAAACGACAGTCCTTTCTTCCATTCCAATATCAACCGTCAATTTCAAAAGCTTCTTTGCTTTTTTTACTTTTTCTGCCCTTAATATTTTTCCGGTTCTAATATCCATTTTCTGAAAATCATCAAAAGTAGCTTCCTCTTTTATCGGAGGATAAGAAATTGTTTTTTCTTGGCTATCCTCTAATTTTTGTATTTGTTCCGCTACCCATTCATCAGACAACTTAGTAAATAAGTGTATCGGTTTTCCTATTTCGTGTGCAGCCGAAATCAAAGCTTTATTTTCTGATAATAAATTCAAAGCAATTTTGAAATCTTCATTTTTAATTCTAGGCAAATTCAATAAATCACGCAAACGATCAGAAGTGTCCGGTAAAAAAGGATGGACAGCGACACTCAAAGCAGTCACTACTTGCGCAGCAATATTCATGACTACTTTTGTAGTTTCCTCATCTGTTTTGATTAAAGACCAAGGAGCATTGAATTGTAATAATTTATTACCCAATTCAGAAAGAGACATCAATTCTTTTAAAGCACTCCTAAAATCATATTTATGAATAAATTCACCAATCCTATCCATATGGATTTTAATCGCATTTAATTCGGCATCAAAAGAAGACGTTTTTCCTTCTTCCGAAGAACAAGCAATAACTAAATCAGAATTAATATTAGGAATTTTTCCATCATAATATTTATTCGTCAAGACCACTACCCTATTTATAAAATTGGCAAAAGTTCCAACCAGTTCCGAATTATTCGCTTCCTGAAATCCTTTCCAAGTAAATTCACTATCACGGGTTTCAGGCATTACCTTAATCATATAATACCTAAGGATATCAATGAATTCCGCTTGTTCTTTAAAATCCTCCAAATATTCATGTACCCAAATCGCCCAATTCTTAGAAGTGGAAATCTTCCTTCCCTCAAGATTTAGAAATTGATTCGCAGGTACATTATCCGGAAGGATATAATTCCCATTCGCTTTCAGGATTACCGGAAAAATCACACAATGGAAAACAATATTATCCTTTCCTATAAAATGCAATAATTTCGTGTCCTCATCCTGCCAATAGGGTTTCCAATCCTTTCCATTTTCTTCCGCCCATTGCTTGGTAGCAGAAATATATCCGATAGGCGCATCCAACCAAACATATAATTTCTTTCCCTCAGCACCTTCGATTTCCTGAGGCACATCCACACCCCAAGTCAAATCCCGGGTCATCGCCCTTGCCTGCAACCCGTTATCCAACCAAGATTTGCATTGTCCCAATACATGAGGTTTCCATTCAGATGGATCATGATGTTGTTTCCCCTCCAATTTCCCATCCACAACCCAAGGCCTCAACCATTCCTCATATTTGTCCAATGGCAAATACCAATGCGTCGTTTCTTTCAAAACCGGTGTTTCACCACTCATCTTCGATTTCGGATTAATCAATTCCGTAGGACTCAAGGTAGAACCACAATTTTCACACTGATCCCCATATGCTTCTTCATGATTACATTTCGGACAAGTTCCTGTTATATATCTATCCGCAAGGAATTGTTGTGATTTCTCATCAAAATACTGTTCCGAGGTCTGTTTCACAAATTCTCCCTTATCATGCAAGTCCCTAAAGAATTCCTGAGCCGTCTCATGATGCAATTCACTCGAAGTCCTATGGTATTTATCAAAGGAAACACCTACTTTCTCAAAAGTCTCTTTTATTAATCTATCATACCTATCCACAATACCCTGGGGTTCCACACCATCTGCCTTTGCCCGTATGGTAATAGCCGCACCATGTTCATCCGATCCACAAATGAATACCACATCCTCCCCCATTCCACGCAAATACCTTACATAAATGTCAGCAGGCAAATATGCTCCCGCCAAATGTCCTATATGCAAAGGACCATTAGCATAAGGTAATGCAGAGGTTACTAAATATCTTTTAGGCATCTTCAAAAATTTAGATTTCAATTAATCGAAAAAACCAGGTCACTTATCTATAAATGGTTCTCTTTAGTTACAATAATGCCATTTGAAATGAAATGATTCCCTAATTTGCGGCGAATATACGAACAATCATTATCCAACAACAATTCTTTCCCAATAATTGGGGTTTGTTCAATAATCAAAACCGGTCTTGTGCTAATCTCAAGACCGGTTTTTCTATTTTGAATGTTTATTGATGTTAAATTAAACTAAAAATATCATTAAAAAAATAATACTGAAGCAAAGTTATTTGTTACAAACAAAATAAAAAGGATATCTAAACAATGGCTCTCATATAAAATTATAAAATTATAACCAGTCACAAATACAGCATAAAAAGTGTTAAACCTCCTTTTCTTGGTACAATTCTTCTAGTCTTCAGTTTGAAAACAAACGCAACTGTAACACTCGGTAAATTTTTTTATTAAATACAATTACCATGTTAGAGAAATTCGGAGTGATAGTATTCTCAGAATACTTGACCCAGACAGAAAGAGAGATGACAATAAGGGCATTCTCTGATTTTTATCATAATATCACACCTAAACACCAGAAAAGAGTTGTGTTACATTGGCACTCTAAAGGAGATACCGACCTTAGTGGCATAAAAAAAGCTATTATAATGTTCGAGGTTCCTATCCGAAATATTCAGTTTTCCACAACCGAAAACAGGTCTGAAGTGATGAAAGAAGCAAAAATTTGTATTCATCCCAGTAGGAAATATTTCACCAATGTAATTCCTAAGTCCCTTTCTTTTGGAATTCCTGTGATTACGTTAGAAGACTTCTTCGTAGGGGATTATGTCAATCAATCCTGTGGAATCACCATTAATTGTGAGTCTAATGAACAAATAATCAATGAATTAACCTACTATCTAGACATGCTTTATTTTGATAATGAAGTATTGAAAGTTTTAGAAAAAGGAGCATATGATCAATACGAGAAAAAATTTGGTTGGGGCTTAAAACAATTCAGAAAAAATAACTGATAAAAGATCTATGCATTAGAAATGGATGATAGTGGCAAAATCATGCGAAAATCCCCCCGCATTTTCTAATGTTTTACAGTACATTTCTGAAATTCCGCCGTCCAAGTATAAGGCATTTTTACAATCCAATTCTTTTTGGAATAATTTTGCAAAAGAATAAAAATTGACTTTCCCCTTTGAAATCGCAAAAACCAAATTGCCTTTTCCATTAATACCAATGCCACTCCGCAATCTCTTATTTTTTGATTGTTCATTAAAGGCAGGATGGATTTTGTTATTCAACAACAGAACCGGACCCGATTGTAATCCAATTCTAATATTATCAAGACCCTCATATTCAAATCCACTACTTTCAAGCAATCGTGGCAAACCATCGTCTGTCAATATAAAGACGGCATTCGGCTTAAGATAAAAATTCCCTTTCCCTTTTTTCAAGTTCAGCGAATCCAACAATTCTCCATTTTGGATCAACAAACCTGAAGTACTATAATCCGGTTCGAATATTCCGCCATTAGTTGCGAAAACAAGATCCTTATGACTATCCAATAGTTCAGATACCTTTTTTATCCCATTCTTTTTATAAGATAATATGCCAATATCATTAATTTTGGGGTTTACTTCACAAATATCATATTCAGAACCATTTGTACTTATTGTAAATGCCCTAAATTCCGTATTTTCCTTTTCATTAGGAATTGTATTGAAACAAGACATGACCAAAAAGATAAGCATAACCACACACAATAATGATTTTTCTAATAGATTCCCCATATCAATCCAATTTTATCGTAAACATATAATGGAATACCGGATTCTTATAATATTTTTGTCTCTGAAGTTTTTTCCATCTCTTCACAAAAAACCATAATAATATCAATCCTATGAAAGTTTCCATCCTTAAAACGGAACTTATCATTCTATTTATTCTAATCATATCAACAACCTTATCTGCCGTTGAACCAGAATTCCTACAAGTATCACCCAAAAGTGGTGATGGCATAATGTCCATCCTAAGGCGGTACCATCTCATTGATAGCGAATGTGATGTAAAAGAATTCTACAGGCTGAATAAACTGAATAAAAAATCCAAGCTTTATACAGACAGATCCTATAAACTACCTATTTTCAAATACGAATATAACGGAAAATCTATCCGTTCCACTATTGGCATAAATAATTGGGATAAGGCAATCCGAATTCGGGACTATAACAAACTACTCTTTAGCCAAGGGATAAAACCTACAAAGTTCACCCAGGGTAAGAAAGTACTTTGGGTCCCTTATCGGGAAATATATTGCGATGAAATCGTCAAAATACAACCCATCAAATCCTCACCAACAGGCAAAAGGATCTATCCGATTTTTGGAAAAAAATATGAAAAGACACCCCGTAAATCAAAAAAACTTGATGGACATGTATATTATATTGTTAGTGGGCATGGCGGCCCCGATCCCGGAGCAATAGGAAAATATGGCAAATATAATCTATGCGAAGACGAATATGCCTATGATGTTTCCCTTAGGCTTTGTAGGAAACTGGTTGAGCATGGTGCTGTAGCCTATATGATTACCAGAGATGAGAATGATGGAATCAGAGAGGGGAAAATACTCCCTTGTGACAAAGACGAAACCGCTTGGAGGAATCAAAACATCTTTTCCAGACAAAAACCAAGATTACTCCAAAGATCCAGCATGGTCAACCAATTATACGAAAGGCACAGATTATCCGGGGCAAAAAAACAAATGATGATCGCCATACATATAGATTCAAGGAGTGTGGGACAAAGAACAGACGTTTTCTTTTATTACCACTCAAGTAGCCCTAAAGGAAAAAAAACAGCATACAAACTTCAGAATAAAATGAAAGAAAAATATGCTATATATAGAAAAAGCAAAGAATATACAGGAACTGTTTCCGCAAGGGATTTACACATGCTAAGGGAAACCAAACCCGTTTCTGTGTACATAGAATTAGGGAATATAAAGAATCCAAGCGACCAAAAAAGATTCATTTTAGAAAGCAATAGAGAATTGTTGTCCAAATGGCTATTTGAGGGGCTGAATAATTTTGTCCCATGACAATTTATCACTAATACAATACATTAAGTAACATTCTTTTCTATTTTTACAATACCAAAACGAATACTTTAATAATTTAATAAAATAAAATGCCAAACTCAAAAATTGCAGGATTGGGTTTTTATGTCCCTGAAAGAGTAGTCACCAACCATGACTTAATGGAATACATGGACACCAATGATGAATGGATACAAGAAAGAACCGGGATCAAAGAAAGAAGATTTGGGGTAAAGCATGAGGAGACGACCACCACTATGGGAATTGAGGCTGCCAAGATTGCCATCGAAAGGGCAGGCATTACTAATAAGGACGTAGATTTCATCATTTTTGCAACATTGAGTCCTGATTATTATTTCCCAGGATGTGGTGTACTACTCCAAAGAGAAATGGGAATGCAAGGAATAGGTGCATTGGATATCCGCAACCAATGTTCCGGCTTCATATATGGTTTGTCCATAGCTGATCAATTCGTAAAAAGCGGAATGTACAAAAATGTCCTTTTGGTAGGTGCCGAATTTCATTCTCCCGGTTTGGACTATAGTACCAGAGGAAGAAATGTAACCGTGATTTTTGGTGACGGAGCAGGTGCTGCCATCATACAACCATCCGAAGGAGAAGGAATATTGACCACCCATTTACATGCAGACGGAACATATGCTGAACAATTGGCATACATAAATCCCGGTTCCCATGGAGGAAAATGGCTCGGAAAAAAAGGCTTTGGTTACGAAAATGAAGATAAATTCGGAGGAATGTTCATAACCCAACACATGATGGACAACGCCCTCACCTTCCCCAATATGAACGGTCCCGCCGTTTTCAAATTTGCAGTGACAAAATTCCCAGAAGTCGTTAAGGAAGCTTTGGATGCAACCGGCCATACAACTGAGGACATAGACATGTTCATTCCACACCAAGCCAATCTTAGAATCAGCCAATTCGTACAAAAGAGATTAGGCTTACCCGATGAGAAGGTCTGGAACAATATTCAAAAATATGGTAATACCACAGCAGCATCCATTCCCATAGCATTATGCGAAGCAATGGAAGCCGGAAAAATAAAAAAAGGTGATTTAGTTTGCCTCGCTGCATTCGGTAGTGGATTCACTTGGGGTTCCGCACTAATCAGATGGCAATAGTAAGCGTTTTTCTACTTTTACGGATTCTAATCCGCAAAAATGAATTCCAAAAAAGCGTTGTATCTTTTAGAATACAACGCTTTTTTTATTCCTAAATAACATTTGATCATTTCTCTTCTTCTTTTTCATGTTTAGTTTAGTAATTTTGCACAGCTTTTAAAACCATAAACCACATTCTAAATGGGTAATTTTCAAAACGGAGTAAGCACTCCTATAGATTTCAAGAGATCTGCCAAAACAGATCAGTTCCAAAATCATGACTATTATGTAGTAGATGATTTATTGACAGATGAACATAAACTGGCAAGGGATGCCGTAAGAGATTGGGTAAAACAATCCGTATCCCCTATTATTGAAGATTGTGCAAATCGTTCTGTTTGCCCTACTCACCTTTTCAAGGAATTGGGGGACATAGGTGCATATGGACCTAGCATACCTGCTAAATATGGAGGAGGAGGAATGGATGATACAGCATACGGAATTATCATGCAAGAATTAGAAAGAGGAGATTCTGGAATCCGTTCTATGGCTTCCGTCCAAGGCTCCTTAGTCATGTATCCGATATATAGATATGCTTCCGAAGAACAAAAAATGAAATGGCTTCCAAAATTAGGTTCAGGGGAACTCATTGGTTGTTTTGGATTGACAGAACCCGACCATGGGTCCAATCCTGCAGGAATGTTGACCAATATCAAGGACGATGGAGATGCCTATATACTAAACGGAGCGAAAATGTGGATTACCAACTCTCCCGTAGCTGATATAGCTGTTGTTTGGGCAAAGGATGAAGAAGGAAAAATAAGAGGAATGGTAGTAGAAACCGGCTCAAAAGGCTTTTCCACACCAGAAATTCATGGCAAATGGTCTTTGAGGGCATCCATTACAGGAGAATTGATATTTGAGGACGTAAGAGTTCCCAAAGAAAATGTATTTCCAGAAATTAAAGGTTTAAAAGGACCATTATCCTGCTTGACCAAAGCAAGGTATGGAATCGCTTGGGGAGCTATCGGTGCTGCAATGGATTGTTATGATTCAGCATTGAGATATTCTCAAGAAAGAGTACAATTTGGCAGACCCATTGGTGGCTTTCAATTGACTCAAAAGAAACTCGCTGAAATGATTACCGAAATCACCAAAGCACAATTATTATGTTGGAGATTGGGTTCATTAATGGATAAGGGGAAAGCAACACCTGCACAAATTTCTATGGCAAAAAGAAACAATGTACATATGGCATTGGAAATCGCAAGGGAAGCCCGACAGATACATGGTGGAATGGGAATCACAAATGAATATCCAATCATGAGGCACATGATGAACCTCGAAACAGTTTTGACCTATGAAGGTACACATGACATTCATTTACTCATAACAGGAATGGACGTAACCGGTTTTAACGCATTTTCTTAGTTAAAAACTTTATGTAAAGTGAATGAAGGTTTAAGGTCATGTTAAAAGTGATCTTAAACCTTTATTGTTTTACAACTTTTGTATTATTTTAGGCATCTATGTCTAATAGTAAATAAAACGTTAGCGTAATAAGAGAATAAACTATTGCGTTTTAGAAGAAACCCTTAATCTTTAATATGGGAAAATATAATATCACAATTATTTTGGCTCTTTTCGGCCTATTTAGCCTATTAAATGCACAAGATCCACAAACCATCAATCTTGCAAACCCTTCATTTGAGGATTACCAAAGAGCGGGAAAGCCCCCTACTGGCTGGATCGATTGTGGAAAACCGGGAGAAACACCTCCCGATGTACAACCGGGCTCTTTCCAAGTTAGTCATCCTGCTCAACAAGGAACTACTTATTTAGGATTAGTGACACGTGACAATGAAACATGGGAAGGTGTGGGTCAAAGGCTTTCTAGTCCAATGGAACCCGGAGAATGCTACCAATTTAGAATATACCTTACTGCTTCTGATGAGTATTTCAGTCCAAGCAGAACTAATAAAGATGGTGAATTTTTCGTCAAACCCGTAAAATTACAAATTTGGGGAGGAAATGGTTATTGTGATAAAAGAGAATTATTAGGGGAAAGTGACCTGGTGACAAATAATGATTGGAAAGAATTCCAGTTTGTTCTAAAACCTAAGAGAGCCTATAAATTCATCGTCCTTGAGGCTTTTTATAAAACTCCGGTTTTGTTTCCTTATAATGGCAACTTATTGGTAGATAATGCTTCCGCACTCGTTCCTACTGGGAATTGCAAATATGACCCCGAACTAATGGAAGACTCAGAAGAGCCTCTAATTGCTGCCAATGATAATGTAAATGTAAAACCGGATAAACCTAAGCCGCCAAAACCAAAACCTGAACCAAAACCCGATCCAATTGAACCGGAAGTCATTGTCCAAACTCCAGTTGTGGCTGAACCCAAAATCCTAGAGGATTTGGATATTGCAAAAATAAAGGAAGGGCAGAGTATTAGGATAGAAAATCTTAATTTCAAGGCGGATAGCTTTAATATTATCAAAGATATGTACCCCGTCCTTAATGAAATTTATACATTCTTAGATGAAAATAAGAAAGTTACTGTAGAAATCGGCGGACATACCAATGGATTGCCAAGTGCTGAACATTGTAATTGGTTATCTGACAAAAGGGCGGATGCAGTAACCACCTACCTAGTCAAGAAAGGTGTTGATAAAGATAGAATCAAATTCAAAGGTTATGGAAAAACAAAACCCATCGCCACCAATAGTACCAAAGAAGGAAGAAAGAAAAACCAAAGGGTGGAAATAAAAATACTAAGCCTTGGAGGTTAGAAAAATTTAATAATAAAAACAAATAGAACCCTTGTGGATAATAATTCACAAGGGTTTTTTGTTTCATTAAAACATTTTACATAAATAATACTGATATTTGGATTGATTTAATCATAAACAAGCTATAAATAAAACCAGCATACATGAAAAGATTCATTTTTTCATTAGCATTTCTTTTAATATGCCTTATTGTTTCTGCCCAAGAAACCAAAACGTCGGAATATGAACATGCCCTATTCCAAAAAGGAAAAGAATTTTACGAAGAAGGCTTATACCTACAATCCAGAGAAGTTCTTAATCAATTTCTAGAGTACCATCCCGAGGCATTAAATGCCAATTCTAAAATCATGTTGGCAGAACTCATGCTAGCTAAATCTGCTATTTATTTGGACTTAACGGAGGGCGAATTATTAATGAGTAATTTTTCATTAAAATATGCTCCTGAAAAATTATCCCAAGAAGCTATTCTGGAATTAGCGGATTATTATTTTAAAACTAAAGTCTATAAACAAGCCATAGATTATTATAGCAAAGTAGATACTACGAATTTGGATCAGAGTGAAAAAGTATCTTTAAGTTTCAGGAGGGGCTATGCCTATTATACAAGGAGTGATCATTTGAACGATTTTAAATCCATTCAAAAAGGAGACCATCCTTACAAACAAAAAGCCAATTACTATTTAGGTGTTATGTCATTTAAAAATGGTGACTATGAAAAATCTCTGGACTATTTTGAAAATTCAAAAGGTGATAAGGATTTCGATAAAGTGATACCATATTATAAATCCCAAATTTATTTTGCAATACAAGATTATAATAATGTAATTTCCACAGGAGAAAAAGCTTTGTCATCTAAAAACGGGATTGAATACCAAACAGAATTGAACCAATTGGTCGGTAAGGCATATTTTGAAAAAGGGCAGTTTGAAAATGCTCTACCATACATGGAAAAATTTGAGGTGGAAGCAGAGGAATTAAGGGCACAGGATTTATATCAGGTAGCATTCACCAGATATAAAACCGGGCATTATGACAAGGCAATAGAAACTTTTGAAGAATTAAAAAATGTCGATAGTGAATTAGGTCAGAATTCATTATTTATTTTGGCAAATAGCTATTTGAAAAAAGGTGATAAGAATGCTGCAAGAAATACATTCGCAGGAGCAGCAAGAATGTCCTATGATAATGAAATACAAAAAGAATCCAATTATCAATACGGAAAACTTTCTTACGAACAAGGATTTGATAGGGAAGCATTGGCAGCATTCCAAAGAGTTTATTCCGATTCTAAAAATTATGCGGAAGCCCAAGAATTATTAAGTAAAATATTTTTAAATACTAAAGATTATGACAAGGCAATTTCATTAATGGAAAGTATGCCGAACAAAACACCATCTATAAAAGAAGCCTACGAAAAAGTAACTTATCTAAAAGGTGTTGAATTATTCAATGATAATAAATTCGATGCTTCAAAAATATATTTGAATAAATCCATACAGAATTCTGTTGACCAAAACACAAAGGCCTTATCCATCTTCCGTTTGGGAGAAATTGCCCATAAGGAAAAGGATTATCATAATAGTTCTGTTAAGTTTCTTGAATTTAATGAACTAGCCAGAGGAAATAATGATTTGCCTCAAGAATCTTCGCTTTACATGTCAGATTATATTTTAGGATATAATTATCTCAAACAAAAAAATTATCAATTTGCCGCCATACATTTTAATAATAGTACGAAAGGCATGATAGATAATTGGAGTAAAATATCAAGTGAAGATATTAAAGGGAAAGTTTTTCCTGATGCAATATTAAGAACAGGTGACAGCCATTTCAATAAAAACAATTATAAGGATGCACTTTCATATTATCAGACTTCCATTAATTATAAATATCCCGGACACGATTATGCCCTTTTCCAAAAAGCAAGAATCCAAGGTGTACAAGGATATAAAACAGACCAGATTGCTTCATTAAATGCATTAATAAAAGATTTGCCAAATTCTCCCTTTAGGGATGATGCCATGTATTTATTAGGGAAGACATATTTCAGTGAGGGAAATTATGACCAAGCGGAAGTCCGTATTTATGAAATGGTTACAGAATACGAAAAGACTTCTAATTTAATTAATAAAGGATATTTATTATTGGGCTTAATTAATTACAATCAGAATGAACCCGATAATGCACTAAAATATTATGAGGCAACTTGTGTAAATAACCCAACAGAGGGCGAATTAAATTCCGCCTTGAAAAGTATAGAGGAAATTTATGTGGATAATAATAATCCGGAAGGTTTTATTGATTTTAAAGAAAGAGTTTTGGGGCAGACCGTTTCTAATGATGATCGGGAAGAATTGGTTTTCAAAGCCGGGGAATTACAATATGAATCCGGAAACTTAGCCGCCGCCATTTCGGGTTATACCAAATATATTAATAAATATCCCAACGGAAAATATAATTTACAAGCACATTATAATCGGGCAGAAAGTCATCTTGCACAAAAACAATATGCGGAAGCATTACCCGATTATGAACATGTCATTTCAAAAGGCAATAGTGGTCTTTATGAAAAATCCTTGACCAAGGCTTCCAATATCAGTTATAATTATTTGGAAAATTTTGAAAAAGCTTATAATCATTATACTGCCTTATCCAAAGTGGCTTCTGATGAAGATAAAAAATTCGAGGCGAATTTGGGAGCATTGAGATCGGCTTACAGAATCGGGTTGACGGATGGCATTTATGAATCCGCAGATAATGTAATCAATAGCGGCAAGGCAACAGAAGCACAAAAAGCAACCGCACATTATTTCAAAGCGAAAACCGCATTTAATTTAGATGATTTTGATATTGCATTAATTCACTTCAGGGAATCCGCCAGACAAAGCAATGTACAAGGAGCAGAATCCAGATATCAGATTGCATATATTTATTATTTGCAAAGAGAATTAAATATCGCTAGGGAATTATGTATGTCGCATTTGAAGACAAGTAAGAATTATGAAATGTGGGTGGCAAAAGGCTTGATTTTATTATCCGACATTTCTTTTGAACAAGGGGATTTATTTAATTCCCGTGCCGCTTTGGAAACTTTAATTGAAAATTATAGCAGTGATAAAAATCCTGAAATCATCCAAGAAGCCAAAGAAAAATTGGTCGTGATTTCAGAATTGGAAAGTGAGGAATCCAGAATTATTCCTGAAGATTAAATTTATTCCAAATTTTTTATCCATTAAAAAACATTCAAAATGCATTCAATTAAATATATATTAATCATTATTTTTTCTTTTATTTCTTTCGTATTAATCGCACAACAGGACACTTTGGCATCTGATGAATTACAGGTCATCAAAGACTTCGATGCACAACTTGAAGATGTGGACAAAATCGACCTTTACCCCTCGCTTCCCAGCGTTGATACACAAAGACAAGTTTTATTATATAGCGTCGAACCCAAATTATTGGACTTGGAATATGATGCTCCGAAAATAAAACCCATTCTTCAAAAATCAGAAGATCCGGTCGATACTTACAATGGATTTTTGAGAGCAGGAATCAGCTATCCCCTAGGTGGAGTATTGGAAGCCGGCTACCAATACCAACCCGATAAATTCCTTGTAGGAGGAAAAACTTTATTCCAAGGTTTATTTAATGATTGGCAATTGGATAACCAAAGATATTGGTATTCGGATACGGATTTGAATGCAGAATATTTTTTCGATCAAGGATTCTCCCTTTCTACTGACATCGGTTATAAGTATGAAAACAGATATTTTTATGGTTATGACCATGAATTAATTTCATTCGATAGAAATGACATCAAACAATATTTTTCCACTTTTAATGCAGGACTGGATTTTCAAAACAATAGTGTCACTTTCAGTAATTTCGATTATAAATTAGGAGCTGATTTTTATTCTATTACTGACAATTATACTGCATTCGAAAAAGGGATTCTTGCAAATGCCATGTTTGGAAAATATTTCAATAAAGAACATTTATTGGAATTAAAAGTAAATAATAATTTTATTAATAATACTTCAGATACGATTACTTACAAGGAAAACCTTTTGGCTATTATTCCATCTTTCACTTTCCATCATAAAATCATTAGGGTAAAAGCGGGATTGAATCTATCCCTAATGGAAGACGGAATGAATTATTTTCCCAATGCAGAAATACTAGCCAATGTTTATAAAAACAATGTCGCTGTATATCTAGGATGGGACGGACATGGCGAACAAAATTCTTTCAGGGAATTTTCAGAAATAAATCCTTTTATTATTTCCAATCCTAATCTGGAGCAATCCAAAATCAATTATCCGCATGCGGGATTAAAATTCGATTTCAAAGCATTTAGAATCGGTTTTGAAGCCGGATATAAAATGGTGAAAAACCAAGCTTTATTTATGAATGATTGGTCGAATGACTCGAAGCGCTTCTCCCCTATTTATGCAGATGTGGATTATATCATTAGCAAATTAAATATAACTGCTGAACCCATAAAACATTTCAATATTGATTTGGATTTGGTTTATCAAAACCCAAAAATAGATTCCCTTGAGAATAATTATCATGATAATCCCGACCTTAGATTAGAAAGCAAAATAGCATATTCTGGTTTATTGGAAAATAAATTGACCATAGGAACAAGAATGTTCAGTGGAACTAAAATCAATGTGTTGAATTCTCTGGGAGCAGAAGAATCATTAAAAGGATTTTTCGATTTGGGGTTTTTCGGAAAATATCAAATCAATAATAACTTTCATCTTTTCCTTGACCTGAATAATATTACACATCAGAAATATCAGCGCTGGAATGGATATGAAAATGTTGGTTTCAATACGACTCTTGGATTTTTTTATAAGTTTAAATAAGACATTTTATTTTATAAATACAACAAGATAAAATAAAAATCCGCTAGCCGTCCGAGTGTGTTTGTTCACCACCCACAACGTTTAACTGGGATTTATTTTCCCAAGAGAACAAACACCACATCTTGATACGGCTAGTTGTCTGCACTTTGATTATAAAACGACAAACAAGTTTTCCGAAACCCTCAATGCGAATAAAACCCATGACTAATTTTCACTGCTTGGTTTTCTAATTTTTCACATTTAAACCAACTTCCTCCCAAGTCCCATTCAAAATCAATTTCCAATGCAATATAATCACCCTGTTCGTTGAGCCTATATGTGTAAACATATCCCTCAGAAGAATTTTCGGGATTCTTTAAATCAGAATATTTATATTCGACCGTTCCATCTTTCTGAATTTCTTTTTTAAACTTAGAATTCTCTAGCGTATATTTTCTAAAAATAAAATTACAAGCAGTAAAAAGAATAAAACACTCCTGAATATCTCCATTCGGAATTAGAATTATTTCTATTTCCTCATGTTCTTGATTATTAAAAATATATTCTATCTCACCAAATTCTGAACGAATTTGAGAAGCAATAATTCCATTATCATCTACCCCAAAATTCTTTGCTCCTTTAGTTAATCTGAAATTCCCAAACAGATAATCCTTAAAATAAGAATAGCCGTATTCTTTCAATATCGGTGTAGGATATTTACTGGTATAAACATTGAAAACATACCCAACTAAGCCCTTATAATTAACTTGAATCCATTCTCCTTTAAATCCCTTTAATCTTTCTTTTACTCCAGAATTACTAATTAACCTCATTGAATCGCCATAGGGAATAATACCCATTCTTATAGAGTTTTTCGAGGGATAATTTCTCAAAGAAAGGCCATTCACAGCAAGACAATTAAGATAAGAAATACTGTCAATTAATTCATCTCTTTGAGCTGTTGCTTGAATACAATTCAAAATTAAAAGCAAACAAAATCCAAATTGGAAAAGTCTTTTCATATTTTAATATTTGCCAAATTGGAATTAAGGTTTATTATTTTATATTTCTATATGAAGATATAAAAACTTTGTCAAAAAAATATTATATTAGAAGCCAGATTTCATCATGCTTAATAAAAACATAAAATGAAAAAAAGTAACAAAAAAGTAATCCCCAAAT
>JAHDHJ010000073.1 GCA_020631375.1 Saprospiraceae bacterium
ACACCTTGAAAGGCGAGTTGGGTTCTTGAATAGAAAAACCATCGGGTAGAGTAACCTCAGTCCTATCCCATAAAATTCTAATAGTTGGATTTATCATTTTATCGTATAATTATGTCGCCTAATGTGTTTTTTGGCAGATAATATTAGGACAATGTAAAGATTTAAGTAATTTTGGACTCTTTAAACGCGATTCTTTTTTTATCTAAAACCATTCCCAACATGAAGACCAAAGTCGTCTTTTTTAGCTTATTCCTATTTTTCAACTATAATTCTTATTCCCAAACCCATCTTAATAAAACATTAGAATATCTTCAGAACAACAAGGAAGAATTCAGTTTTACAGAACAAAATGCAAGAGATTGGATTGTAAAAGACAATTATACTACAAAACATAATGGTGTCGAACACATCTATCTACAACAAGCCATCCAAGGTATTCCTATAGAGTATAGCATCTCCAATATCAATGTCTCTAAAGAGGGCAAGATTTTGAATGTGAATAATAAATTCGTTCCTATACCTAATACATCAATAAACCTTAGTCCGACTATCTCTGCAAAATCTGCTTTGGATTTTGCTTTGGCAGATTTGAATGTATCCCAAGAGAATGTTCCACGTTTAATATCCGAATCCTCGGATGTGGTACAAACAAGCATTTTCAGTCCATTGCCAAAGGCTATGGAAAATATAAAATGCCAACTCCATTTATTCAATCTAGGAAAAAAAGGTATTAAACTCACTTGGAAAGTCCGCATTGAAGAAAACGAATCTTCTTTCAATGTTTGGAATGTATATGTAGATGCACAAAATGGAGATATTATCCATAAAAAGGATATGGTCATCAGATGTGATTTTGGTCACCCCAATCATAAACATGATGAAAGCTGCAATCATATTCAACACAATGTTGCAAATGATTACATTCCTATGGCAGCTCCTAAGAAGATTGCTTTTGCCCCAGACTCATATGAGGCATATCCCTTAGGAATAGAAAGCCCAAATCATGGAGCTAGAACTGTCTTGGTAAATCCGGCAGATCCTAATGCATCTCCTTACGGATGGCATGATACGAACGGAGCAACAGGTGCTGAATATACAATCACAAGAGGAAATAATGTATATGCCCAAGAAGATAGTGACGGAGATAATGCTACTTTTGGGTTTAGCCCGGATGGTGGAACTTCCTTGGATTTTTTATTTACACAAGATTTAAGTCAGAATCCATCTACCAATACTACTGTTCAGAATTTAAGTTCTTCTATTACTAACCTTTTTGTTTGGAATAATTTCATGCATGATGTTTGGTACAATTACGGATTTGATGAAGTGAGTGGGAATTATCAAGAGAACAATTACGGAAACGGAGGAGCTGGAAGTGATTTTGTCATTGCGGACTGTCAAGATGACAGCGGAAGCAATAATGCTAATTTCTCCCCCCAAGAAGATGGCACGAATGGAAGAATGCAAATGTATATGTGGAGTGGCAATCCTTTCCAATTGGACGGTTCTCTTGATAATGGAATCGTTTCACATGAATATGGTCATGGTATTTCAAATAGATTGGCAGGTGGCCCCAATAGTGCATTTTGCTTAACTAACAGTGAACAGGCCGGAGAGGGTTGGTCTGATTTCTTTTCCTTAGTAATGACGCATGAAGAAGGAGATACAAGGACTACCGGACGTGGAATAGGTACTTATGCTGACAACCAATCTCCATTTGGTGTAGGGATAAGAACCTATAGATATACTACTGACATGAATGTCAATCCCCATACTTATGATGATATCAAATGGGAGTCCGTCCCTCATGGTGTTGGTTCTGTTATGTGTGCTATGTTGTGGGACATATATTGGGATCTGATAGATGTCTATGGTTATGATCCGGATTTTTATAATGGAACGGGAGGCAACAATATTGCTATGCAATTAGTAATTGATGGCTTGAAACTACAACCTTGTGGTGCCGGATTTGCAGATGTGAGGGATGCAATCATCCTAGCAGATGAAATCAACAATGGAGGTTCGAATTATTGTTTATTGTGGAAAGCATTTGCTAGGAGAGGTTTAGGTGCAGGAGCCATTCAGGGCAGTCCGGAAACAGTAGCTGATGGTATCGAATCATTTGATTTGCCTGCGAATATTAAAGGCGTAGGGATTGAAAAAACAAGTGATGTTACCGGTGCTGATCCAGATGATGTTATTACTTATACACTTACTTTTGAAACAAGGTGTGATGATCAGTCAGGTGTTGTCATTACAGACGTCCTTCCGGAAAACATGACTTATGTGGAAGGTTCTGCTTCGGATGGAGGAATACACGATAATGGAACGATAACATGGCCATCTATTTCTTCCTTTACTGCCGGAAGCAGCCAAACATATACTTATCAAACAACTGTAAATTCTGATGTGACATTTGAGATATTAGAAATTTTCAATGATGATATGGAAAATGGTCCTGGGAATTGGCAAACATCCAACGTTGCTAATCTAAGCAATTGGGAATTGATATCAACGGCAGGTGGCATGAGATGGTTTGCAGAAGAATTGGAGGCTGACCCATTAAGGGCTGAAAACCAATATCTGACCATGGGGCCCATAACTTTGGATGGTATTTCTGAATTGTCCTTTTTCCATAAATATGACACAGAGGTCAATTGGGATGGTGGCACAGTAGAGATTTCTATAGATGGTGGAGCAAGTTGGATAGATCTAAAGGATCATTTTACAGAAAACGGGTATAATGATTATACCCAGAATTCTCCAACGAGTGAAGCATTTTCTGGCAATAGTGTATCTTTTATCACTTCCAAGGTTGATTTGAGTGAGTTTTGTGGTGAAGATGCCCTGATTCGTTTTAATTTTTATTATGACCAATTAGAAGACGGTAGAGGATGGTTAGTGGATGATGTAGTGCTGATAAAAAGCAATGCTTTGATAAATATTGCTACTGCGGCTACTAATGTAGAGTCAAGCAGCGATGCTAATTGTGTAAAAATAAATGGAGAAGGAACTCCTGTCCCAACTGAAAGCTTAGAAGAAAACAATGTTTCTGTTTCCTTGTTCCCTAACCCCAGCCATGGTGATGAAATAATCCTTTCCATTCAGAGCGATGCAATAATCGGTGAAATGGAAATAAAAGTATTTAATATTTCAGGGCAACTCATACAAAGCAATAATAAAACAGTCCAAGGCAATAACATTTCTTTTGATTTTCTGGATCGGAAATTAGCCGCCGGAATTTATTCTGTCCAAATTATCAGTGAGGGAATTAATACGATAGAAAAATTCATTGTTCTCTAATTCACATAAAAATAAACGCTAAAAAGTATTTGGACTTAAAGTCCAAATACTTTTTTTAAACCAATTATAATTTATATAAAACCTATTCTTTACATTATGAAATATATTACATTCCTATTTGTATTTTTCTTTTTCCTTAATCATTCTTTTGCCCAAAAGCACCAAGCAAAAACGCTAGACCATATTAAGGCAAACAAAGAAAAATACGGATTTACAGACCAAGATATCCGAGATTGGATTATCCAAGATAATTATACGACCAAACATAACGGTGTAGAACACATCTATCTTCAACAAACTATCCAAGGCATACCGATAGAATTAAGTATTAGCAATATCAATATTACGAAAGAAGGCAAAATATTGAATATCAATAATAAATTCATTTCTACTGAAAATAAAAACATTAATCTTAGTCCAAGCATTTCTTCCCGCAATGCCCTTAACCTAGCGTTGCAACACTTGAATATAACATTGGATGAATCCCCTAGGTTAATCAAAGAGTATAATGATGTAAAACAAACAGCTACCTACCAAGCATTGCCCAATGCAATGGAAGATATAAAAAGCGAATTACATATTCTATATCAGGGTAAACAAGGAATCAAATTAATATGGAAATTAAGAATTGAAACTCAAAATCCTAGTTTCCACATTTGGACCATGTATGTAGATGCTCGGAATGGAGAAATCCTTGGCAAAAAGGATAATGTGATCCATTGTAATTTTGATCATCCACATACCGCTTCTTGTTCAGAAAGCCATCAACATAACATTCCTGTTAATTTGAAGAAACCGGTTAATAAGATTGCAAATAACAATTCATTCTTTGCTCCGGATTCTTATGAGGTTTTTCCTTTAAGAGTTGAAAGCCCTAATCATGGAAACAGGGAAGTTCTTATAAATCCCGCTAATCCTGTAGCGTCTCCTTTTGGATGGCATGATACGAATGGAGCTGCTGGTGCAGAATATACTTATACGCGTGGAAATAATGTATTGGCACAAGATGATCAAAATGGCAATGATGGTTCAGGATATCGCCCTGAGGGAGGATCGTCTTTGGACTTTATTTTTACCCAGGATTTAGCTGGTCAAGATCCTACAACAAATGCTGCTGCTGAGAATCTTAATTCTTCCATTACCAACCTTTTCGTTTGGAATAATCTCATGCATGATGTATGGTATAATTATGGATTTGATGAAGCAAGTGGTAATTTCCAAATCAATAATTATGGGAATGGTGGAATAGGTAATGATTATGTTTTAGCAGATGCGCAAGATGGAGGTGGTGTTAATAATGCTAATTTTTCTACACCGCAGGATGGTGTTAACGGTAGAATGCAAATGTATATGTGGTCTGGAACTGCTGATGTTGATTTTACAGTCAATTCACCTGCTAGTATAGCAGGCTCATATAATGTAAGACCAGGCGCTTTTGGAGATGTTGGTTACAATGTTACAGGAGAACTCCAGATTATGGATGATGGTTCAGCTGCCCCAACAGAAGGTTGTGTTACAGCTGGAATACCCAGTTTTACAGGTAAGATAGCACTGATAGATAGAGGTGAATGCGAGTTTGGTAAAAAATGTTTGGATGCTGAAAACAAAGGTGCTATTGCGGTAATAATTTGTAATAATGTAGCTGGAGATAATATACAAATGGGAGCAGGTGCAGATGGGGGGAATGTTACTATTCCCTGTGTAATGATGTCGCAAGCAGATTGTGCGACAATCCGAGTTGAGATACCTACTGTGGAAATAACAATGGATAGTAGTACTGAAGGATTCGATAAGGATGGTTCTTTGGATAACGGAATAATTTCCCACGAATATGGACATGGAATCTCCATTAGATTAGCAGGTGGTCCGGGTAATAGCGGATGCTTAGGGAATGCTGAACAGGCAGGTGAGGGATGGTCTGATTTCTTCTCATTAGTTATGACACAGAAAGAATCTGACGACAGGAGTACTGTTAGGGGAATTGGAACATATGCCACCTCTACGCCTACAGATGCTACAGGTATCAGGACGTACCCATACGCTACTGACATGGCAGTTAATCCTCATACTTATAGTGATATTGCTACAGAAGCAGTACCTCATGGTGTTGGTTCCGTTTTCTGTGCAATGATTTGGGATATGTATTGGGATTTGGTAGATGCCTATGGCTTTGATAGCGATATTTATAATGGTACGGGAGGTAATAATATTGCGATGCAATTGGTAATTGACGGATTGAAATTACAACCTTGCAGCCCCGGTTTCGTAGATATGCGAGATGCCATACTTCAAGCGGATAAGATAAATAACTGTGGGGAGAATCACGATCTGATCTGGGCAACGTTTGCTAGGAGAGGTTTAGGCTATAGTGCCCAACAAGGGAGTTCTGCTTCTAATACAGATGGAATAGAAGCATTTGATTTGCCACCTAATAACCTGCCTCCGGATCCTTTGGATCTTGTAGTTGAAAAAACGAGTGACGTGGCATCTGCCGATCCGGGTGATGTCGTAACATATACTTTGACTTTCAGTAATACATGTGATGACCTTACAGATATTGAAATCAATGATGTTTTACCTGCGGATATGACTTTTGTTGATGGTTCAGCAACAGGAGGAGGAACTCATAGTAATGGCATCATTACTTGGCCATCCATAACATCCCTTACTGCGGGAAGTGAATTTTCTTATTCCTATCAAGCTACTGTAAATTCTGATGTTGAATATTCTTCGATGGAAATTTTTAGTGATGACATGGAGAATGGTGTAGGAGAATGGCAAGTATCGAATGTAAGCAATCTTAGTAATTGGGCATTAATATCTACAGCAGGGGGTATGAGATGGTTTGCTGAGGAATTAGAGGCAAATGCTCTTAATATAGAAAACCAATACCTAACTCTAGGGCCAAAACTTTTAAACGGAATAACGGAACTTTCTTTTTTACATAAATACGATACAGAACAGAATTGGGATGGTGGGAAAGTAGAAATTTCTATTGATGGTGCCAATACTTGGTTGGATTTAGGTCAGTATTTTACTGAAAATGGTTATAACGACTATATTGAGGATTCGCCTGGAAATGCAGCTTTCTCTGGAAATAGTGGAACTTATATCACTTCTAGAATTGATTTAACTGCATTCTGTGGTGAGGAAGCATATATCAGATTTAACTTCTATTATGATCAATCAGTAGATGGTAGAGGTTGGTTAGTGGATGATGTAGTTATGACTTCAGGTCTTGCAATGCTTAACAGGGTTGAAGCAATAACGGGTGGCGAAACCAAGACTGCTGAAAATTGTGTCCGTATTAATGGTGGTGAAACTCCAACCCATAACATTGAAGAAAACAATATTTCCGCATCAGTATATCCGAATCCTAATAAAGGAAAGGCTATTACATTGAATATCCAAAGCGATAATTCACTAGGTGATTTTGAAATAAAAATATTCAATGCTGCGGGACAATTGGTGTTTAATGAAAATAAATCAATCCATGCCAATACTGCATCTTTTGAAATATTGGATCAGAAGTTATCTGCAGGATTATATACAGTCCAATTTGCAGGAAAAGAATTCAATATTGTAGAAAAATTCATTGTTTTGAATTAATATGGAATTACCCATTCCAATAATAAAGAAGCCCTAGAAAGTACTTTCTAGGGCTTCTTTATTTCTTTAATACAAAGAGGCTATTGGTCTTTCTTCCGCTTTTCTGTTTTTATAATCGTCTTGTTTTTAATCCTCTCTTTTTGTCTATGTTCTTTTAGTTGTTCAACGATTTCCTTTACATTCAAGTCTTTCTTATTCAAGCTGCGATGATATGTTCTTATAATGAAAACTGCTTGGTCTTCCGGATGGGAAACACCCAATTTGGTTTTGAGGAAATGAGACATTCTAGAACCTCCATGAAATCCCCAATTATGCAAAATCCAGCGACCTAGAGAGAAATACAGTTTCTTGACGACCACATCTTCTTCTGCTGAAATGAATTTGGCACGTGCAGCCTTATCCGTCAAACGGGTCAATTCCTTGAACGCATCATTCAAATCCTTAGGGATATAGACATCATTCAGCATTTCTTTCCGGATTCTTCTTTCGTATTCTTTCAGATAAGCTTCACCTGATTCGGTAGGCTGAGCCTCTAAAGACAAAGCAGACAAAGCCAAAAATAGACCTAAATAAACAATCTTAAATCTCATTCTATTGATTTTTTTCACAATAATAACCACATTTACAATACGATATTTCAAATGAATCGTTAAAGTTTCTGTAGTTTCGCAATGTATTTCCTACTTATAATGCAACTTCTATTTAAAGTAACACCCCTTTTTAGAAACTCTTTGAAGTTACTTTTAGACAATTAAAGATTTTATATCTAATATGGACACGCAGCAATTTTCACAAATTACGCCAAACGTTTATTATTGAATTTTAATTTTCATAAAAATGAATGCGGTATTAAAAATTATCTGCTTTTCTTTTTTTCCTTTTTTCTTGTATGCCCAAGATAAGGATTCATACGATAAGAGACCTGTTGAAATGGGTCTGGAATTACAGATGTATCCTGCCGGGCAAATGCCCAGTCTGAAAATGGAAATGGGCGTCGGGAAGTATTACAAACATGGTATTAATCTAAGAATGGCATTGAATATTGCCAAAAGGAGAGCCTGGGGAGAACATGAGGATGAAAGAGGTTTGGGTTTCGGGGGTTCTATCGGTTCTCGTTACGATATAACAAATCCTTTTAGGGGATTTTATGTAGGTGCAAGGGCGGATATTTGGAGCCTGAAAATCAAATGGAGAAATTCGGGTGTGGATGAAGAACTTTGGAATACTGATGATGATCTTGGTGAAACAAAAACCTTAATCCTCCAACCCAATCTTGAAGTCGGTTATAAATTCCGGTTAAAAGAAAAATTCTACCTCGCGCCAGCTCTTGCCATAGGTTGGGAATTCAATGCTATTTCGAAAGGGGAAGATGTGGGACAGGGAAGTATTTTCCTTTGGGGGCTGGATTTCGGTTACAGGTTTTAGAAAAACGAATGCCTAATCTTTTTAAAGATTAGGCATTCGTTTAATGAGTATTTAGATTTAGGAAAAATGATCGTACTGAAATCTAAATATCTCTAAATCTAACTATCTATTAGAATCAAGTCAATAAATCCTTAAAATTCCTAACAAAACCTGCTACACCGGCATTTTTCATTTGTTTTTGCAAATCCTTGGCATCCGATTTCTCCTGGAATGCTCCGACTACAATTTTATAGACCGTAATTCCATTCAATTCATTAATGGAAACAATGATTGGGAATTTGAATTTCCTTTGTAGTTTTTCCACTTGGATCAGTACATTGCCATATTTGGCAAAAGCACCGATTTGCACTCCGAAGCCCTCTGCCTTCTGTACTTCGACGCCAAAACGGAAAATCCCCCTGCCTTTTTTGATCAATTCCTCTACAGATAATTCCGGAGTACCTACTTCTCCCCCATCTCGCATCCTGATTGCTTCGGCAACTGCCTTGTCCGCATTCACTCTTCCATATCCGAATTTTTTAGAATGCCCACGTCCATCATATTCCAAGGGATTCCCAATCTTATCCGCAGTTCTACAAAGAACTTCTTTCACTTGCTTGGCTGTCAAATCCGGATTGGCTGAAAGCACCAAAGCACAAATTCCCGCCACCAAAGGACAAGCACTTGATGTTCCTCCAAAATGTTTATGGTGGGGACTTCTATTCTGTCCATCCCTCCAATATTTGAAATTGCCGGATTCGCTTCCTACTCCTTCGTCCCACCAAGCACGGGCTGCCGTTATCGGCCAATCCCCGTTTGATGGTGCTACAATATCCAATTCTATTCCCTGATTAGAATAACTGGCGTGTTCATCCTTGCTTGTACATGCTCCTACTGCAATGACATCCGGATGTGCAGCATAAAAATTGATATAATCCAATCCCTCATTTCCGGCTGCATAGCAAATCACCAACCCTTTCCCGTCTCTTCCATCCTTTGCGGCTTTGGAAATAGCATCTTTCTTAATACTATTCAAATCAAAACGGGGATCCGTACTCCCCCAACTACAACTCACTATGTCCACTTTTTTGTCAATGCAATACTGGAACATTTCTTCTGTTGTCCGCCAGTCGAAACTAGTACCGCTAATGGGTACGAATCTGGCATTGGGAGCAGAACCTACAATTCCGGAATCATTCAAACCAGCCACAGCTACACTTGCACATGGGGTTCCATGGGTAAATGTTGGGTTTCCTTGTGCTACATTAGTGGATTTATCCCAAAGATCATATTGATCTACTATTTTTCCATCAAAATCCGGGTGAGTTAAATCAAACCCATTATCAATAATGCCAAGCTTTATTTTATCTGAACCGAAGCCATCCAACCTTTTCCAAGCGTCCACGACTTTGGCATCTGCTCCCTTTGTCAATCTTCTATTAAGATCAACTACGAATCCCGGATTTTTCAAATGCCATTGATGCGGATAAAGGGTATCTTCCGGTTCAAAAAAAACATATTCATCCAAAGGCACATCCAAATCCGGCTCCGCCATTTTCACTAATGGATATTCTTCCATAGCTGCGGCAACTTTCAGAGGGTTACTTGACAGTGGTGTTACTTTTGCCACAACTCTATTTTCATTACGACGTTCTACCAGATCCAACTTATATTCATCCAAGACCAACATTTGTTCTTCTTCGTTGGTCCCCTCATGAAATACGATGAAAATCTCCCCTGTCGGAACAATTGGTTTGTTCGAACCTTCAACATGATAAATATGAGACCCGACCTCAACATCTACTTTTTTCCTCAACTTGTCCAACTCTCTATCTAATTCCTCCTCCCCTTTCTTTTTCATTTCCACGACCTCGAATCCACCTAAATTAGGTCTGTATTTCTTCTCAATTCTCTTATCCTTTTCTGTAAATTTGGACGATTTTGTTTTCAAGGCAACAAGCTTATCGCTTTTCTCCAAATTGACCGCTCCTTTGGCCGAGCGGACAGTGATTTTTTTTGACATGGTTATTCAGTTTTCTAAAAAAGAAGTATATTCCTATTATGTTTTCGGCT
Source organism: Saprospiraceae bacterium (assembly GCA_020631375.1). GTDB lineage: Bacteria > Bacteroidota > Bacteroidia > Chitinophagales > Saprospiraceae > JAHDCE01. The sequence continues at coordinate 10,390 of JAHDHJ010000073.1, forward strand.
TAAAGATAATAATTGATTTTATAAAACAGATCTAAGTACAGGACAAAATTTAAAGTTACCGCCTTGCCAGGTTTGTCCACCTGACAAATCCTGTAAAATAGAGCATGTGTGAGGTAAACAAATACCACGCACTGCAAGGAATTTACTTTTTGTCCTGTAATGGTAAGAACAGTATTCATTTGACTGCTAAATCAAAGGAATTAATTGCATTTGGCTTTTCTGAAAAAACGCTAAATATTGCCAAAAAAAATAAAATCGGATAAAGTAAAATTTATTCTTTCCCATTTAAATGGGAAAGAATAAATGATAGCATAGATTTTATTTCTGACAATTTGGTTTTGGAACGTATTGAAAATATAAATTTCATATTTTCATTAAACAAGATTAATTAATTTCTTATTTGAAAAATAACGCCCAGGCTTGCCAAATACCTTACCGCCTCTAGTAACACATTCGTAGATCAAAGGATTTATTTTTTCTTATAGTTATTTTAAAAAACAATATTGCAATTCTATTTCTTCATAGTTATCGAAAATTCTTTCATCTTTTCCCAAGGAAAATCCCGTCCTTTAATATTATCAATGATTAAAAATGTAGAATCAATTTGGAAAGTATCATGATCCAAAACATAAAGGGTTCTACTTGAATCATCTCTTTCAGTGGGACGGGAATAGCCTACACTCAAACCTTGCAGTTTTGTTTTTCTATAAAATTCCATGCTGGAATTTTCGGATAAATTTTCAGATAAATAAATATTTTTATCTTTTATTTCTTTTTTATTTTCAAATGCCGAAAAACTAATGTCCTTAATATAATTCCTCTCTGCTTCCCATACAGGAATATACTGCGTCCATAACAAAAAATTAAACAATACGCCTCCTAGAACAGAAGCAATTATTATATAATTCCTATTCAACGATACCAAACCTACAAGGCTTAAAATTCCCATTCCCCAAAGACTACAGCCTAAAAATAAAGCCTTCCTAAATCCTAATCCCCCAAACCAATTATAACTATACATCAATAACACCGATGCTAGAAAAAAAGAAAAAACCACTTGTACAACTGTAAATATTTTAACAGATTTCCGATAAGGATAATTTTCTTTTGTATAAGATTCTATTTGTTTTCCAATTAGAAAAATTATCATGAAATGGAAGAACCAAGAAACAGAAAATAATCCGGCTAACATTCCGGCAAGGGAAATAATTGATAATTCTTCTTTTCTTTTTAATCTGGAAAAAAGATTCATTATAACAGCAGGAATGAATCCGAATCCGGATAACAATCCAAGAATAGACAATACGAAAAACCAAGATAAATTTTGACCGTAATTAAATAGGAATCCGTCTTGTATCCAGTTTTGACCCGATACTAGTGTAATTAAAACAATACTTAGTATTGAGCTTATGACAGGGATTAGTAAATTCTTTTTATTAGGATGAAATAGATACAGAATTCCATATAAGGAAACACAAAACAATAAGGCGGATAATGCTTGCACTAAACTCATTACAATAAATAAAGTTATTAATGCAATGTTCTTCCACAAAGCAGGTTGTTTTAACTGTACAATCGTCAATGGAAAAATAAATAAGGGCAATGCTAACAACCAAATATCTACAAGTCCTAATTTTGAAATTAAAATAATGGGAAAAGAAGCTATTGATAATAAAACAGAAAGCAAAGTAGATTTTTCAGAAAATATTTTTGATCCGGTTTTATAAAATGAAAATAAGGCTGCCGCCAAAAGAATTAATGAGGGGAACCTTACCGCCCATTCACTTTCTCCCACCGTTACGAAACTACCCGACATTATCAATTCCGGCAAGGGAGAAAACCCATCATCGAATGAGAATAAAATACCTTCTGACAAGTGGGCTAATGATGCCAATGCAAATTCCGTCTCTACGTTCCAAAGTGCCATATAATCCATTCCGTAAAATAAGGTCAGAATAAAAATCAAAAGACAGGCAGTAGGGAATAATTTATTTTCAAGTATGTTAGTCATTAAAGATTAGGTGTCTAGGTTTTTAGGTAATGCCAAGTTGTAGAGATTTTTAGACTTGGCAAATAAGCTCAATCATTGCTACAAAAGTACATAAAAACAAAAAAGGACTTGCTAAAGCAAGTCCTTTTTTCAAAATGTTTCAAGAAGATTATTTTTTGATGATACCCTCGATTTTATTTGAAAGGTTATCAATGGATTCCGATTGACTAATCATGGTCTTTTTCATATCCCTTATTTCGTCTCGGAGCATATTCCTAATATTCTGTGGAGATGGCAAAAACGGACTTATTTTAGCCCTTACATACCAAATTTCCCTGATGTCACTCACATTTACCTTGTAAGGTTCATAAAAACCATTATCAGAATGCAGTACCAACTCTTTTTGGTCCTTCAGTTTGTTTTCAATTCGTTTTACGACAACATCTCCTCTCGTTACAATTACATAAACATAATTATCTTTCAAGGAAGTCTCCCACAAGGTGGGTTCCAAAAAACTGCAAACTACCTTGTCTCCCTCAAAAAGTGTTGGTTCCATACTGTCTCCCGCTACATCGAATGCACGATGCGTCCCTACCTTATATTTATAATCCGGTAAAGTAAACGATGGCAAATCCTGTATAAATGATGGCGTGGCGGCATCACCTGCATAACCCGCTTGGGCAGGAACAGGAACATGGACAATCCGCTCATCATCCTGGCTATTGGTCACTATGGTAAGCACCCTAAAGCTTTTGTGGTTGTCCTCACTCATGAACATGGGACCGTCTCCGGTAAAAATATAAACCGGATTCATCTTATATTTTGTGATGGCCTTTCGTAACAATTCTATGGTGACATCCCTTCTCGATTTAAGTATTTCACTTAAACTCTGAGGCAGATAATCCAAATTCATAGCAAATTGACGGCTGGATCTAATCCTATTGTCCTCCTTGAGTTTGTCATGGCATTTTATAAATCGTTGTGTTACAACACTATTCATATCAATATTTTCATCTTTAACTTTCTCAATGATACGAAGATAATGTATTTGTTTACATAAAAGCAAATAATAGACATTTTTTAAAATCAAAAAAGTTACATTTGTTTTTTTGAAAGTTAAAAAGAAACAAAATAATGTAATTAAAAAAGATACAAACACTTTTATTTAACGCAAATAAATTATATATTTGTAAAAAGGAATCCATCCATAAACATCAAAATATTATTACAATGGGCATTTTTGATAATTTCTCTTTCAATCCAAAACCATTAACCAAAGAACCGGCAGAAGCTTTTCTTGGATCATTTAGTGATTTTACCAAACAGTTCAAGAATTTGGAAAAGAATGAGGAAACGGGCTTTGGAAAAATTAATGAGAGACAGTTCCAAGAACTTTGGGGATTCTATCCCAATGAAGAATTGAAAAACCTGTATGAGCAACTCAATTCTCTTGGTTTCCCCAAATTCAATAATTGGGAAAGTGCAGCTATCAAAACCGACATACTAAATTCCAAAGAAAATATTGTTGAGGAAGTCCTTCTAAAAGCCCAGATAGAATTCCCTACGGACCATCATATCGAATGGTTTACAGGAACTGTAAGTCTTGACCCCATTGTAAATGGACCGAATCAATGGGATGGGAAAAATTATTCCTACCTCTACCCTATTGTCGAATCAGAATTCCTTGAAAAAGCAAACCCTCATATATATTTACATACCCATAGCAATCCTGATGGATGGGGAACGAATGTGGAAATCATGGCAAAAGATGTTTCAACATTCCTTTTCATTATCATGTCTATCCATGCAAGGAGAGAAAAGAAAATCAAGAATAATGACTTTGGGATCTGTATGAATAAAGTAAAGGACAAAGCAAAATTACCTTATTACTTTTTCAATTCTTTCCAATATAACAATCAGTATATTAGTACTTATAATTTCCGTTACAATACCGGCAACAACAGAGGTTCCGCTATTACCATAGATTATTTCAATAGGGCTAGATGGATAATTGAATTATTAAAAGGAAATCATAATAATAGTTTCTGGTCCATACGGAATAGTTTTTATCCCAAATATCTGAACCCTGCACTTAGTAATGAAATTCACGAAGCCAATCTAAAACATTTGCCTAATCATGTTCCGGATGCACTCTATTATTTATTCCGCTGCTTTTTCAGAAATGAAACCGGCCAATTGAAAGAATATATTTCAGTTTGCAAAAACAGCAATTCCAGAATTATAAAAGATGCAGCAATCTTGGTAGAACAATTCAATGACGGGAAGGAATTTTTCGGAGAAATTGATAATATCCAAAGATTAAAACAGGATTTCAATAATGGAATGAGTTGGTAAACTCACTTTTGATTTCAAGCATACAATAAAAAAGACTTCTTGGATTATATTGAAATCCAAGAAGTCTTTTTTACTTTTATAGCAATATTGAATTTCCTTTAAATAAAACTCAGATTATGTCAAAATCCACTTTCGAGCTTCAGACTTCAGATAAAGTCAAGGTTCATGGCAATCATTGGCAAACAGAAAATCCCAAAGCGGTAATTTGTCTAGTGCATGGTTTTGGCGAACATGTGGACAGATATGACCATTTTGCTGCTTGGTTCAATCCTAAGGGATACGCAATCATTGGTACTGACAGAAGAGGGCATGGAAAGTCAGGAGGGCAAAGGGGACATACTCCATCCTATAAACATTATTTGGATGAAATCGATTTAATCATTGCGGAAGCGGATAAGCATTATCCTAACTTGCCCAAAATCATATACGGACATAGTGCCGGAGGAAATCACTCCTTGAATTATGTCATTGATAGAAAGCCCGGTGCCAAATGTGTCGTCGTTACCGGACCTTGGATTAAATTGGCTTTCGAAGCTCCAAAGGCACTTGTCATGCTTGGGAAAGTCATGCGGAAAGTCTATCCCAAATTCAGCAATAACAACCAATTGGATGCAAGTCTGGTTTGCAGGGATGAAGCTGTCGTAAAAAAATATGTGGGCGATCCTCTGGTACATGACAAAGTTTCTGCCGAAGCAGGTTTGGCGATGATGGATGCCGGAAATAAACTAGCGGGATTCAAGGGAACCATGCCGATCCCCACGCTTGTTATGCACGGAGGAGATGACCAAGTCACCTCAATGCCGGCAAGTGTTGATTTTTGCAAAAATGCAAAAGGAGATGTCACTTGCAAAATCTGGGAAGGTTTCTATCATGAGATACATAATGAAAAAGAACAGAACGAAGTTTTCCAATTTACCTATGATTGGATAGAATCAAAATTATAAATGTCCACAGACAACTACCATACAATAGAAAATGATTCCGAAGGATTATATCGGGAAAAAGGAAGTAAATTCCTTGCCTATGCACATCCGGTATATTCGGAAGATGATATAAAATCCGTCCTTGAAGAAATAAAAAAAGAACACCCTAAATCCCGCCATCTTTGCTATGCTTACCGCTTGGGAATGGACAAAAATAATTATCGGGCTAATGATGACGGAGAACCGTCCGGCTCGGCTGGCCGCCCAATATTAGGACAGATAGACAGCTTTGGCCTGACCAATGTTTTCGTAGGTGTGATCCGATATTTTGGTGGGACTAAATTAGGAATACCCGGATTGATAAATGCATATAAAACAAGTACTGCCGAGGCTTTGGAAAAAGCGGAAATTATTGAAAAGACCGTAGAAGAAATCTATTCCATTTCTTTCGGTTATGAAATGATGAGCCAGGTCATGAACGCCCTTAAAAAAAATAATATCAATATTATTTCGCAAGACTTCCAAGATACTGCATTAATTAAAATTTCCATTCCAAAAAGTGAGGTAGCTGCCACCCTACTATCTTTTAAAGCTTCGGTTTTATCGGTAGCTTTGGAACAGATAGATGGAGACGTGGAAGGTTTGGATATTGTTTATTTAGAAGATAAATAATATTATTTTCAATAGCTTTCAAAATGCAATTTTATGAAAAATTCAATTTCTATTTTATTATTCATCTTAATTTCCATTCAATTTTCTTTTTCGCAAATTTATATATTCTCCAGCGATGCGACCCGAATTATTAGCGGTCCGGATAATTTGAACCTTATCAATGAGTCAGTCACGAATCAGTATTTGGAAAAAATAGACAATTCTCTAAGCGAACTCAACAATGAATTTGAAAAGAATACTATTTTAATAGAGCAATTTAGCAAAAAGAAAAAAAAGGCGAATAAGCTAAAAGAAAAAAACAACAATATCGCATTGGATATTGAGAACCTGAATAGTTTTAAGAATCTTTGGAATGAATCAAAAAATGAACAAATCATTCTACAAACATTTTTCAACGATTTGAAAAAAGAATATTGTCAAGTAATAGAAACCGGCAAGGGAAAATTTCTTCCCGGAGAATATATCCTGAATGTCAAAAAAACAAATAAATTCACTGCATACAAAGAAATTATCCCGGTAGAATATAAGACAATGAAAGGTATTTGGGTTAAAAAGAAAAACCCAAATTGTATTGAAACAGATAGCAATGATTGTTCAGTCCTTTGTTGGGAAGAAGTACCGGATATTCTGAAATATAAAGATTATCAAGGAAATTTACAAGAATCGGAGACTTGCCCTATTGGTTTCAAGTTTTCAAAAAAAGATAAAGCCTGTATTAATAACATTCAAGCAAAAAAACACACAAAAGCACTTACTCTTCTCAGAGTCAGTGATGGTAAAGAATTAAAATTAATAAGCTGGGAAAAATCAGAATGTGAAGAAAGCTAGTAAACTGAATTCTTACTGATTCTAGAATGGCATCTATAGACATTAAAAAAGGCTTGCCCCCATTTTTTAATGTCTATAGATGCATGTTATTTATAAAGAAATATAAAGAGTAATAACCTACATTCCCTCCTTAGGAATGGTGAACAAATAAATGTCCAATCTTGACTTGTTTTTTTTGCAATTAACTGCGTTAAAAAGCCTCGTCGATG
>JAHDHJ010000074.1 GCA_020631375.1 Saprospiraceae bacterium
AAGCAAATTGAAATCCAACCTTATGTAGTTTTACAGGCAGATGTTTACGAAAAGGAAGAAGGAAATCCATATCGGGATGGTTTTGATTTTATTCCCAATGCGGGAGTGGATGGAAAAGTAGGAATTACCAGCGATTTGGTTTTGGACTTTACCGTTAATCCTGATTTCGGGCAAGTAGAAGCCGATCCGGCAAGCCTCCGTTTGGATGGTTTTGAAATATTTTTCCAAGAGAGACGTCCTTTTTTCGTTGAGAATAGAAATTTGTTTAATGGCGGTTTTAATGGTGGAAACTTATTCTATTCCAGAAGAATTGGCGGAAGCCCAAAATCCTACCCAAGTCTGGATAGCGATGAATATACAGATGTCCCTGATTTTACGAAAATATGGGGTGCTACAAAATTCAGTGGCAAAACACAAAATGGATTATCCATCGGTATTTTGGAGTCAGTAACGGCACAAGAAAAAGCAAAAATCCAAAACAAAGATGGAGAAAAACGGAAGGAAATCGTAGAGCCATTGACCAATTATTTTGTCGGTCGGCTTTCCCAAGATTTTTCCGGTGGAAATACTGTGATCGGCGGAATGTTTACCGCCACTAACCGAAGACTGGACGGAACGGATATGGAATGGTTAAGAAAATCCGCTTATTCGGGACTCTTGGATGTTGTCCATCGTTGGAAGAACCAAGAATGGTTTGTTTCCGGTAAGGGAATGTTCTCTAAAGTTAACGGCAGTGAAGAATCCATTTTGAATACCCAATTGGCAATACAAAGAAATTACCAACGTCCTGATGCCGATCATTTATCTGTGGATACTGCTGCCACTTCCCTTAGTGGTCATGGTGGTTCTGTATTTTTAGGTAAGAATTCAGGAAATAAAAAAGTGAATTTTGAGACAAGTATCACTTGGATTTCTCCGGGTTTGGAATTAAATGATATAGGATTTTTGGGAAATGCGGATGCTATTAGACATGGAACATGGATTTATTATAAAATAGGAACCCCATTTTCTATTTTCAATGATATGCGATTTAATTTTTCCTATAATGCTAATTGGGATTTTGGAGGCATGAATCATAATGTATATTTAGGTAGTAATGCCCATGCAGGTTTTAAAAATTTCTGGCGTATGGGTACGGGAATAAATTATAATGCAAGGAATGTTCCCAAGGCAGCATTAAGAGGTGGACCTTCTTTATATTTTAATCCTAATGCTTCACACTGGACTTATTTGGAAACCGACAGTCGTAAGAAAATATTTTTCTTTTTCAATGTCTGGCATTCTTGGGCTAGCCAAAATTCAAATCGTTCTGCGGGCTATGAAAGTAGGATTACATATCGTCCTCTTAAGACATTGGAACTTAGTATTAATCCCGGTTTTGATAGATCGAGGAGAGACATACAGTATGTTAGCAATATTGGAATGTCGGATGGTAGCACCAATTATATCAATGCAACCATAAAACAACAAACGTTCAGTTCTGCCATACGGATTAATTATACGATACTTCCCAATCTAAGTATCCAATATTATGGCGAACCATTTATTTCCAAAGGAAATTATTCCGAATTTAAAAAGATTATAGATCCGCTTGCCAGAGATATCAATGATCGGATAGAAATATTGGATGGATTGAATTATGATGAAAATAACGAAGTTTATTCTATGGATGAAAATGGAGATGGCATATCTGATTATTCTTTTGGCAATCCTGATTTTATTTTTATGCAATTCCGTTCTAATTTGGTCGCACGTTGGGAATATATTCCCGGTTCCGAATTGTTTTTTGTCTGGTCCCAAGGGACTGTAAATTCAGCAGACCCCAATGAAAAACTCTTTGCTTCATTAGGAGAGAATTTATTTTCAGAAAATTTGAATAATACTTTTTTAATTAAGGCAACTTATCGATTTTTAAAATAAGGAAACTATTTAATTTGTAATCGAATAATTTGCAGAAACTTAGAAATCCAAAGACCTAGAAAAATATTTTTCTAGGTCTTTTCCATATGTACCCAAGCCTAATATAAAAATATATCATGTCACAAACTTTAACATTTTAAACGCATCATAAAAGAGGAATGGGAACAATTTTTGTTCATTTGCGTACAAGGGAAATTCCCGTAAAACAATTTTTTAATTTAACGCACACACAAAAACAAAATCATGACTTTGACTTGTCTGAGGATCGCAACGGCGATCACAGTATCACTATTCCTATGTTTCCAAACTGTTTCTGCCCAAGACTTAACACCAAAATCCGGGATCGAAATCACTCCGGATTATTCTGAAGAAGTTATTCCTAATGATTTAAGTTTAGAAGAACAAGCAAATATTTTTGCCAAACGCCAAGCCAAAAAATTAGGCTTGGATGATTTGCAAATTATGCGATTAACCATAAGGAGAATTGCCTACTTAAAAAAAATGGAAAAAATAACAGAAGAAACTTCTAATTCTAGTCAAGAATATATTGACATGATGAAAAATCATCTTGACCGGGAATTCCATTCTAAGTTTTTTGAATTATTAAATTATGAACAAAGAAAAAAAGCTTTGGAAATAATAAACAAAGAAAGTGAATAATTACAAAAAGTCTGAATACAGGATAAAAAATATATAATATTATTACTCTTGGAAATATAACTATATGAATTAATTTGAAAGTGGTTCAATAATTTTCGGGTGCAATTCATTTTGTCGCTCCGCAGGAGCGACAACTCTAATACAATTCCACTATGACAGAAGAAGAACGACATTTTGAAATGCACCCTAATTTTCAAATCTTTCCTATTACTATTCCAAGAGTAATATCATTCTCATTTGCCAAACACATCATGAAGTAGGCAAAAAAAGCAAGGGCTAACTTGGCATATTTATTGGACTATTAGCAAATAATCACCAATAAACATTATTGCATTTTTCCGTTAAAAAATGAAATTCTAATATGTTCATAAGCCAATACATCCCATCGTTCAAATCCATCTTATTTATTTCCATTTTCCTATTGATAGTTTTTTTCATGAGTGCCCAGATTATCCCTTCCGAAAGAAAAGTCGATTGGACAATAGCAGGATTAAGAGACACATCTACTATTGGTTTTGAAAATATCAATGTTGTAGATTCAGGTCTGGTTCCTGATGGAATAACCGCTAATGATGAAGCATTAGAAATCCTTATTTCTTCAATTCCGGAAAATGGAGCTACACTTTATTTTCCTACAGGTGATTACGTATTCAATCATACAATAGATTTACCTAGTAATGTTTTAATAAAAGGAGCAGGTGCCGAACACACTAATTTCTTAATGGATCTGGAAGGAACAGGTGATTGCTTCCTTATAAAAGGAGGTTCAGTTCCTTTGGACACAACATATTTTGTTACAACGGCAAACAAAGGAGATGATTTTATCCTAGTGAATGACCCTATTTCATATAATGAGGGAGATTGGCTGCATTTAAAACAATATGATACGGATTGGGTAACATCTTCTTGGGGGGAAGAAACAGTGGGTCAAATTATAAGAATCAATAATATAGAAGGGAATAAAATTTATCTGAATTCACCTTTAAGAATGACCTATGATATTGGAAGAACTCCCTATATCCAAAAAATAATTCCAAAGAAAAACGTAGGAATAGAGTGTTTGAAAATAAAAAGGTTCGACAATACCAGTCCCTCACAAACAAACAATGTCCATTTTAATTTTGCTGTGAATTGTTGGGTCAAAGGAATAGAATCCGAAAATTCTAATTTCGCCCATGTAACTGCTAATAAAAGTTCTAATATCTTAATCTCCCATTCTTATTTTCATCATGGATTCGAATATGGAGGCGGCGGAAGGGCATACGGAGTCATGCTACACCTGACGAGCAATGAATGTAGGGTTGAAAATAATATTTTTGAACACCTTAGACATGCAATGATTGTACAGGCAGGAGCTAATGGAAATGTTTTCGCATATAATTATTCATTAGATCCATTTTGGACAAACGAAGACCCTTTTATTCCTGAAGACGGAGCAGGGGATATCGTTTTACACGGAAATTACGTTTATGCGAATTTATTTGAAAGTAATATTTGTAGAAATATTATCATAGATAATTCTCATGGTCCGAATGGACCATATAATACATTTTTCAGGAATAGAGCAGAAGGCTATGGAATGATTTTTATGGAAGAAAATTCCCCTAGCCAAAATTTAATTGCTAACGAAATCACCAACACTAATCTACCTTATTCACTTGTCAATTATACGATAAAGGGAGAAGATCATTTTTTACATGGAAACAATGATAAAGGCATAATAAAACCAGAAGGAACAGAAAATTTATCGGATATAAGTTATGCTTATTCAAGCCCTCCAGATTTCGTTCCTGAAAACCAATGGGCAGGAATTGGAACTCCGAATATTATGGAAGAAAATAAGATTCCAGCTAGAGATAGATATCAAGGAGAACAAATATTTAGCGGCAGTTGCGGATATCCCGAATATAGTGCCCCGACACCGACTAATGAAATTGATTTATCCGATGAACAGAAAATAAAAACCTTCCCTAATCCTACATCATCTGCATTTTTAATTCAATCAGAAAATCCGATGCGCTCTATTAGAATTATCGATGCAATGGGAAGAATAATATTTTTAGAAGAAGGAATTCTCTATAAAAAAGAAATCAATACATCCCAATGGACAAATGGATTTTACATTATAGAAATTAAATTAAATAATGGCATACAAAAAATAGAAAAATTATTAAAAATGAATTAAGCCAAAATATAGACTTACATCTGGAAAAACATAAGGACCAAAGCCCCTGAGTTACTCAGAAGTGAGTGGGACAGGAAAAAAAGAGGGCAGCGTTCTGTGGATGCGAAGGCACTTTCGGTCAACTCAAGCATAACAAGCAATCAAAAGGGGCAAAGTAGAGTAAATAAAGCCTATTGTATTAGAAAAAACCCATATATTTACAAAAAATAAAATCATTCATATGAAATATTTTCTAATAGGACTCCTTGTTTCCTTTACTTTCTTTTCAAATGCACAAGTAGAAAAAACAAGTGATAAGGATGCCTTTTTCATTAAGGAAATTTATAATAAGGCATTGACAGAGGGGAAATCCTATGACTGGCTCATGTATCTGACACAGGAAATAGGAGGAAGACTCAGCGGTTCTCCCGAAGCAGCAGCAGCAGTGGAATACACTAGACAAGTGATGAAGAATGAACTCGGAATGGATACCGTTTGGTTACAACCCTGCATGGTTCCGCATTGGGTAAGAGGGGAAAAAGAACAATGTAGAATGATTTCCGGTAGGATGGGAACGATTGATTTGGCTTGCGTGGCTTTGGGTGGTTCTATCGGGACTGGAAAAGCCGGAGTTTCCGCCGAAGTAGTGGAAGTCCAAACCTTGGATGAAGCGGAAGAATTGGGAAAACAAGGAAAACTCAAAGGAAAAATAGTTTTTTATAATAGAGGATTCGACCAGACACAAGTCAATACAATGGCTGCATACGGCGGAGCGGTAGATCAGCGGGTTTATGGTCCGAGTACCGCAGCCAAACATGGGGCAGTTGGAGCATTGATCAGATCCATGACCAATAAAACGGATAATGTCCCGCATACCGGATCGACTTATTACAAGGATGGACATGAATGCCCTGCCGTAGCAATAAGCACTATGGCTGCGGATGAATTGGCATTGGCAATGGAAAAGGAAACCGTCAAGGTATATTTTAGAACAACCTGCGAAAATTTGGAACCGGAATTATCCTATAATGTCATTGGAGAAATAAAAGGCAGCGAAAAACCGGATGAAATTATCTTGGTTAGCGGTCATTTGGACTCTTGGGATATAGGAACAGGTGCGCATGATGATGGTGCGGGTTGTGTACATTCCCTTGATGTTATTAATATTTTGAATATTTTAAAATATAAACCGAAGCGGACACTAAGGTGTGTCATGTACATGAATGAGGAAAACGGAGGAAAAGGTGCGAATGCTTATCGGGATATTTCCAATGAAAACAAAGAATTCCATATGGCTGCCATAGAATCGGATAGAGGAGGTTTCACGCCTAGAGGATTCACGGCAGATGGGCATGATGATATTTTTAATGATAAATTCAAAAAGGTCATAGAATGGCTTCCCCTTTTGGAACCTTATGGATTGAATTTGAGAAAAGGCGGATCAGGTGCGGATGTAAGCAAACTCAAGGACCAGAAAGGACTCCTTTTCGGTTTTGAACCGGATAGCCAACGGTACTTCGATTATCACCATACGCCGGCAGATGTTCCGGATGTGGTTAATAAAAGAGAACTCGAATTGGGTGCTGCGGCTATTACTGCCTTGGTTTATTTATTGGATAAATATGGTTTGGATTAGATGAAGTAGAATATTTCATATTAATACGAATAAAAAAGGAGGTCAATAGATCTCCTTTTTTATTCGACTATACTTTTTAGTATAATTGTTTTTTTATGACACCCAAATGCAATATTCTTCCTCCCGCCTGATTTACCGGACTCACACTTTTTCCTATCACAATTCCATCTTCCGGAGCTAGGTATTCCTTAACGATGTCACCGAAAACATTTCTTAAAGTTGCTATGGTTTCCCCTTTTTTGACAATTTGGGTTACATCCGGATGGACGGTCAACAAGCCGCCGGTATCCGTATAAACCCAATACGATTTTTTACAAATAACCGTTTCGCTAGAATGCTCTTCGACTTCCGAATCCGTAAATTTAAAATGACCCAGAAAATTATGAATTCCTGTAAGTCCATCCCTGATCATTCCTTTTTGGAATAAATTCGGATTGCCCACTTCTAGGGTAATGGCAGGTATGTCGAGTTCGTCAGCCGTACCCCTTAGGGTTCCGTCATTCGGAGGATTATGGACAATGATTTGTGCATTTTGTAGCAATGCCATTTTACGGACGATTTCATCACTCATGTCGGCTCGGATATAATATGAATTCACCCGTCCATTGCTTGCGGTATGCAAATCCAATAAAAAATCTATTTGTTTGATGATTTTATCTACGATTCTCCAAGCATAGATTTGGCTTACAGAACCATTGGGTTTTCCGGGCATGATATGGTTGAGGTCCGTACCATCCAGGAATCTTCTTTTCTTTCGTAAGAAAGAAGGGACATTTACTATGGGAATCCCAACTATAGTTCCCTTAAGGTCTTTGATGTCAATCTCCTTGAAAAATCTTTGGATAACAGGTATTCCGTTCAGTTCGTTCCCATGGACGGCAGCAGTCAATCCGACGATTTTCCCATCCAATTTCCCCCTAGCAATGATTACTGGTAAGTGTACGGGAACTCCCATTCCATCCTTCACGATTTCCAACCAATATCTGCTAATCTTACCTTTGGGGACTTTCTTGAAATTCAGGGTTTTGACAATCTGAATATCGCCATCCGTATTAGTTTTCATGCTGTTTGTTTTTTAAAAAATAAGACCAAATAAGATCAATTGCCTCATCGACTAATGGTAAGTTTCGTTGATTGGCTATCTGTGGAAGTCCTCCTATGCTTGTAGTATTTATTTCTGACAAAATCCGTTTTCCCTTATCACCCATTAAGGTATCCACACCATACATGACGATTCCCATTGTATTTAAAATCGGATTTATGGTATCAATGATATGCCGTTCATCATCATCAACTTCCGCAATATGGGAACTGCCTCCCATAGCCACATTGCAAATCCAGGAATCTTTGGGCGGAAGCCGTAAGGAAGCGCCCATTATTTTTCCGTTTACTACGATGATCCGTTTGTCTCCCTCTGTTACTTTCTCAAGGAATTTCACGCCCAAATATTCCAAATCATTTTCTGAATCGAGTTGATTGATGAAATCATCAAAAGTCATTTTTTCTTTTCCAAGCCAAACATCATTCCCATCAATTTTTACTATCCCTTTGCCTCCATATTCTCTGAAGGGTTTCAATATGATGGGGAATTCTTTTTTGAATGCTATGATGTCTTCTTTTGTATTACATATTTTCATGGCTGGACATAAATCCGGAAAACGTTCAAGAAAGGCTTTGCTACCCGTTGTGAAAATTCCCCTTGGATTGTTGATAACCACTTGTTCCTTGAAAACTTCTTCTAGGAAGATTAAAAAATCCTGTTCAAGTGGCGGCGGCATTCTGAGCCAAACCAAATCATAGGAATCTGGTTCTACCGTTCTTAAATTATGATTCAGATATTCCCCATTTTCAGAATAGGCGAAATCTGCATTGGTTTGAGAAACCGATAAAAACGAATCCTTGTCTTTTGCAAAAAAAGCCTTATTATCCTGATTCGCTCTAGATGCCACATCTATCTTATTGCACAATGGATGTTTAAGCATAGCCCTGACCAGAGGATAAAGCGAATTTTCCTTACTATGATTAGTATGGTCGGTTAGGATAAGTACATTATACTTTTTCATTAGAATACAATCTATTAATCCAATTTTATTTCATCCAATAAACCTTTGTCGTTATTCAGACTCTTGAATAATCTCATCCTGAATTTCCCTTGTTTATTGACTAAAGTCTGTGCCATTTTATCTATGGCAACCATTGATAATACCGTTTGTATAAACGCTTCTATAAGGTCATCCAAACCGATGCCCAATTTATTGAAATCCCTCCTGTCCATTAATAACAATCTATTGGTATCGCTGTTCCAAGAACCGTCCTTGTTTTTATAAGACAGGTTCGTTCCCAACATTGCCCAACTGTCCACACCATTACCAATATTGCCAACCAGTGGTTTTTCTGCCCTACGGGCATAAGTACAAAGCGGCCTGATACCTTTTTCGGTAGAACTCACCATCATTCGGATATCTGCTACGAATGTTTGGTTTTTTTGATTGGGAATAGTTCCTACATGATACAATTTTCCGGTAGAAGTGGTACTGCTCCAATTGTAATTGCCTATCAGACTTTGTACGATGAATAAATCATAATCAAAATCCAATTCCATGAACTTGTCCAGTTCTTCCTCTGTGACAATGGTATAGACACCTTGTCCTGCATTGCTATAAGGTACTTTGATAACAGCATGGCCACCCATTTTTTTTACCCAAAGCGGGATTTCATTTTTTCTGACATCCCAGATTGTTTCTGGAGCGTTTATCTTCAGACCATGCCCCTGTATTTCTGCATTGAAAATATCATATGCCTTGGCGGCAACCATTTTATTCCGTCCGCCAGCCAAACAAGCAATAGTCGGATTTAGGATTTTAGTCTTAGAATGTAAAGGCAATCTATCCCAAGGTTTTTGGGTTAGGTATCTGAATGCTGCCCTTATGGGAACAAATTCATTTTTCTCATTCAAAACGTGCATTATCCCGTTCTTAAAAACAACTTTAGGGTTCCGGTCGTCCTTATGAAAATCTACATAATAAACGGGTTCTTTCATTACATCCGCTATCACTTCTGCATATCCGGAAGCCTCCATCGGATTCTTGTCATAAATAACAGCTAAACCGCCCTTTATCTTATTCCTTAGGTTTTTCAAATATGGTTTCAATGTTCGTTCCACCATCAGCCTATAGCTTCCTTGTTCTTGATTGTCATCAATCAAAGGCATTGATTTTTGTCCGGATGGGCAGGAATTATTTTCAATGATTACCATTTGTCTCTTTCCTCCTGCTGATGTAACATTAAGCAAATCTGCTCCTCCCCAAATAAAATACTTGGATTTATGATTCAGTATTTCCCTTAATTTATCACTATCCACCGTAGGGTGCATATGACAATATCTTGCAATGATCCTTTCCTGCTCTAAGTTCAGAAAGAAATTAATCATAGGATGGATTGTAGCGTTTAGAGCTTTGGGATACCAGTGCTCATGTGCTTCGAACTCACCCGGTTGGATAATTCTGGTTTTGTCCAATTCTATTATGGATTTTTATAGTATAAAAAAACGAATCAGGCAATTGAAATTTCAATTGCCTGATTCGTCCTAATACAAATATATAAAAGAATTGGAATATTGGGACGAGGGATAAATAAGTTTCTGATATTGACAAAATATTTTTGTGCTAGGCAATGCGGTAAAAACCGCGTTACGTCTTAGCGTAATAAGGGTTTTACCAACGCAGCATAGCGCGAAAAGATGAAGTCAAAACGGACAGTTATTTATGCCTCGTCCCATAGGATTTAAAAAATAAAATCTGTCTATTTTTTTGCTTCCAAGATTAATTTCCTAATCAGGGAAACCTGTCCTAAATGATAATAACTGTGTTCTATTATTCCCTCAATATTTCTTCCGTAGCTGCCATATTTTTCATCGACGAAAACCTCATCCAATTTTTCATCGGGCATGAGTTCTACCTGTGTGGCAAATTTTTCTGCATTAATCTGCAGATTTTCCAATAATCCCCCCCAACCCTCTTGCGATTCGATGGGAGGAGCATCAAAACTATATTTATCCCTGATGTCAAGAGAACCTCCTTCAAAAACATTCAGTACACCTTCGATATAATAATTAATATGAAAAGTGAGGGCGGCGATTGTGTTTAGTGAGCCTATTTTTGTTGTAGCTTGCTTCCAAGTTGTTTTTGATAATAAATCAGTATAATTCGTATTGGCAATCCAAGTGCCATTTAAAATAATCTCCCTAAATCTATCTGCGATTTGTTTAGTTTTTTTCATTTTGAATTGAATTATCTAAAAATCTCTAAATCTAATCAAAAAAGATTTTCCAAAATATCATCATCCACTAAATTAGGAAGCGTAACTTTTAAATTCGGGGATCGCTCCATTTCTCTTTTAATGGCAAATATGGCTTCTTTATTCCTAGCCCAACTTCTGCGGGCAATACCATTATTCACATCATAAAACAACATGGATTTCAATCGGATTTCCGCTTCGGGACTTCCGTCCAATAACATTCCGAAACCGCCATTCATCACTTCCCCCCAACCAACGCCGCCGCCATTGTGGATCGAAACCCAAGTGGCACCTCTGAAACTATCTCCTATAACATTATGAATCGCCATGTCGGCAGTAAATTTACTTCCGTCATAAATATTGGAAGTTTCTCGGTATGGAGAATCCGTCCCACTTACATCATGGTGATCCCTGCCCAAAACTACCGGACCGATTTTTCCAGCAGCAACCGCATTATTAAATGCTTCCGCAATTATTAAACGACCCTCTGCATCAGCATATAAAATACGGGCTTGGGAGCCGACCACCATTTTATTTTTCTTGGCATCTTTTATCCAAGTGATATTGTCTTGCATTTGCAACTGAATTTCTGCCGGAGAATTTTCCATGATTCCTTGCAAAACTGAAGCAGCAATTTCATCCGTAGCATCTAAGTCTTCTGGTTTTCCCGAAGCACAAACCCAACGGAAAGGACCAAATCCATAATCGAAACACATGGGGCCCAAAATATCCTGAACATAAGATGGATATTTAAAATCTATTTTGTTTTCCGCCATTACATTCGCTCCCGCACGGGAAGCTTCTAATAAAAAGGCATTTCCATAATCAAAGAAATAGGTTCCTTTGGCAGTATGTTTATTGATGGCTGCGGCATGTCTTCGCAATGAGGCTTGTACTTTTCCCTTAAATATTGCCGGTTCTTCCCGAATCAACCTATTGGATTCATCATAGGAAATTCCAACAGGATAATAACCACCGGTCCAAGGAATATGCAATGAGGTCTGGTCAGAACCTAGATGAATAAAAATATTTTCCTCATCAAATCGTTCCCAAACATCAACCACATTTCCAATGAAAGCAATGGAGACAACTTCTTTATTCACCTGAGCTTTTTGCACACGTTTTACCAAATCATCCAAGTTGTCAATCAATACATCCACCCAGCCTTGTTCATGCCTTTTGGTCGCAGCCTTGGAGTTTACTTCGGCACAAATTGTTATACAACCAGCAATATTTCCAGCCTTGGGTTGGGCACCACTCATACCTCCCAGACCTGCGGTTAAAAATATTTTTCCGGCAGGAGATTCTTCTTCTTTCAATACTTTTCTAAATGCATTCATGACGGTTATCGTCGTTCCATGAACAATTCCCTGAGGACCGATATACATAAAAGAACCGGCAGTCATTTGTCCGTATTGTGTAACGCCGAGTGCATTGAATTTTTCCCAATCATCCGGCTGTGAATAGTTGGGAATCATCATGCCATTGGAGACAATAACTCTTGGTGCATTTTTAGAAGAGGGGAATAAACCCATCGGATGTCCGGAATATAAATGCAATGTTTGCTCATCGGTCATTGCAGACAAATACTGCATGGTCAATAAATATTGAGCCCAGTTTTGGAACACCGCTCCATTGCCGCCATAAGTTATCAGTTCTTCGGGATGCTGTGCGACAGCGGGATTCAGGTTGTTTTGAATCATCAGCATGATCGCTGCCGCTTGATTTGATTTTGTGGGATATACTGAAATATCTCTGGCGTACATTTCGTAATCAGGCTTGAAGCGATACATATAAATACGTCCATAATCCTGTAATTCCTGTGCGAATTCTATTGCCAATTCCTTATGCCAGTTTTTAGGAAAATAACGCAAAGCATTTCGTATGGCTAGTTGTTTTTCTGTTTTGGATAAAATGTCTTTTCGTTTCGGTGCTCTGTTCACACCTTTTGGATATATTCTTTTCGCAGGTAATTCAGATGGAATTCCTTGAACTATTTGCTCTTGAAATGTTAGCATTATTTAGATTTTAAACGTTCCCTTATTATCAAGGCTGCTAAAATACTAAATCTCTTTGAAGAGATGCTATTAAAATCATGTTATAATTTGAATGCTATTTCTAATATAGTCATGCTTGCTGCCTTTGTCATAATTTTATTTCCAAAAGTTGCGATTAAATATGAAAATGGGTGCAAAGGGAATTTATTCACAGAGTCCGAGATGATCAAAAGATAAATTCTTTTGTCACCTTTGCCAGAAATTTCATCAACTATTGCTTAGAAGAAAACATTTACTTCTGTTTTTCTTTCCAATTTCCAAAGAACTCAAGTTGATTTTTAATAATAAAATATAAATACAGGAAAAAAAATAGCCTATTAAAAAACGGGGGATAAACAAAACTACTAAATAACAAAGCTTTTCCTTACTCTACCCGATGGTTTTTCTATTCAAGAACCCAACTCGCCACGCCAAGGCGTGGTGTTTGTCCACCTTAAAATACTGTTCGGACGGGGTGTTTCAGGTGAACAAACACCTGAAACGGCAGTTATTTTATAGAGTAGCTTTTTCTACTTATCCAGTAGGAAAATATTAACAAAATAATGCCATTGGAGTTTTAAAACTCCAATGGTATTATTAATCAATAGAATAGTATATTACTGTTTCAATCTTGGATCTATCGCATCCGTCAAGCCCTCTCCTATCAGGTTGAACAAGGTAACCGTTATGAATATGGCGAAACCAGGAAAAATAGCTAACCACCATGCTTCTGGTGCTTCTCTTGATTGGGTTAGTAATTGCCCCCAAGTATTCAATTCTATCGGAATTCCAAAACCAAGGAAAGAAAGGAAAGATTCTATCAATATGGCTGCCGCAATACCAAAGGCTACAGCAATGAAAACAGGAGCCAAAGCATTCGGAATCGCATGTTTCAAGAGGATTCTCCATCTGGGAAAACCTAGGGCATAGGCTGCTTCCACATATTCCAAACTCCTTACCCGTAGTAATTCAGCCCGAATAAATCGGGCAATACCCGTCCAGCGTACCAATCCGATAATTCCCATGACCAAGAAAATAGATGGAGGAAATACAGCTACTACTGACAATACCAATATCAATACCGGTACGGACACGACAACTTCAATAAATCGAGTAATAGCCAAATCCAAAGGAACGGCTATCTTATCTTTCATATAAGGTATAAAATCAAATAATTTTGCCAAAAGATTCGCTATAATAAATACAGCTATGAATCCAAGAATACCCAGCCAAAGGGATTTATCAAAAAAGACCCCGAAATAGAAAATGGCGAAAGGAAAAGCAAGGATATTCATTAAGACTTTCCCCCTTGTAGCTTTCACCTGGTCGTCTCCGAAGAATCCAGCAACTGCTCCAAAGAATATCCCAATGACAAATGCAATCCCCATAGATACAATACCTACCAGAAATGCTATTCTGGTTCCATGTATCATACAAGCCATTACATCATTCCCGATTTTATTCGTTCCAAGTAAATGATGCCATCTTCCCGATTTTACATCTTGTTTCTCGAATGGACCAACGAATGGAGCATTGTTATAATCAATCGTGGTATTCCTATAAGGAATCGGAGCCCAGATTGCACTTTCATATTCTAAATCATACCATTGGGCATTTTGTAATTCCGGTTGCCAATCCACCAGTCCGGCTTTTACTCCATATTCTCTGAATACAGGAAAATAGGTTTTGCCTTCATATTTGCACATTAATGGTTTATCATTAGCAATGAAATCTGCAAAAATGGCGATGACCGCCAAGAAAAGAATAATATAAAGAGAATATAATGCCCGTTTATTCTTACGGAATTGTCTTTTTACATATGCCCAATAACTTTGTGGCAAATCCTTATCTTCTGTTTCTGTTACTTTTTTCTTCTTTTTAAATAACATGATTTCCTTTTAACGGTTTTCCGATTTTTTATTAAGAGCATGTTTAAATTTAATACTTTGGGCTAAACATGCTCTAATATCGTTATTTAAAATTTTTATTTTTTACTGCTATACGTAATCCTTGGATCAACGAATGCATATAGGACATCGGCTATCAGATAGCCTATCATTGTCAATACCGCTACCATCATTACTATCGTAAATACTACGGGGAAATCCTGTGCAGTCATTGCACTGACCAACATTCTTCCCATGCCCGGTATCGTGAAAATAACTTCAATGATTACCGAACCCGAAATCATTAATGGGAATATATTCGCAAAAATAGTAATGACGGGTAATAATGAATTCCTAAAGGCATGCTTCCAAATGACTTTGTTTTCCGGCAAACCTTTAGCTCTTGCAGTTCTAATATAATCCTGCCTCAATACGCCTAACATTCCTCCTCGCATTTGCCTAGACAAAAAAGCAAGGGAACCATAAGTCCAACAGAATAATGGCAATATCAAATGGTGTATTCTTACTCCCAATGCTGCTATCATGGATTTCCCCTCTGCCGCTTCCGTACCTACACCGAATGCAGGGAACCAATGCAAGTATTGTGGATTACACAAGAAAATAATCAATAATGTTGCAATCCAAAAATTAGGTAGGGAGTATAATATGAAAAGGAATGTTGTGGTAACACTATCTGCTGTTGTTCCTTTCTTTACTGCTGAAAAAACACCTAGCGGCACTGCCAATATATAGGTCAGTATAATGGATATGATACTAATCAACATCGTCCAGAAGATATTATCTCCTATTTTCTTCGAAATGGGTTTCCTATCTTGATAAGAAATCCCGAAATCCCCTACCATAAATCTCGATATCCATTTATGGTATCGGTTATTGAGTCCGTACCAATTCAAAGCTGGTACATAATTCTTCCAAGTAGTGGATTTATCCACTACTTCCCCATATCCATTATTAAGTGCGGTTAAACCGGGAGAAAGGATATTTAATGTATCATTAATTTTCCCTACGTAACCATCTAATTTGCTAAGTGTATTCTCGATTGATTTGGGTTCGCTTTTAAGGTATAGATTTCCTACATTATCCCTTAATCGTCCCCAAGGTTTCGTACTTGCGGAGTCAGGTGTGAAATTCAGAACCGTATTTTCAAAAGATTGTATTTTTTTATAATAAGCATCTACTTGATCCCAGTTTCCGAATTTAGTCGTCAAGGCAGCAAGCGTTTCCCTATGTGCTTTACGGTGTATCCTATATAATGTATCACAATCTGCTTGGGAAGATAGTGTAAGATAAAAGGTAGGTAGGTTGAGACCTAGCTCTTTCCACTTCTTAATATAGGATTCCTCTCCTGCTTTTTTGTCATCCATGCTTTCCCCACCGCTCTGGGCTGTTAAATTAATAACGGGATCTCCGGGAGCATAAACGCCCAACATGAAAATAACAATGGAAATAACCAACAGTGTGGGAATGAAAATGAGAATACGTTTGAGTATATATCTAAACATTATGTATAGCTATGGAAATAATCAAATTCAGCCGAGGGAATATTCCCTCGGCTAAGCAATGTATAAATTATTATTGAGTAACTGAATTAACTGGGCTGAAACCATTAGGTAAATAACCGGAACGAAGTCCAGAACCATAGATATTTTCATATTTACGGCTGATTACTACTCTGTTTTTCTGAACAACAAGGAAGATGTAGGGAACATCGTCATGTATGACTTGTTGTAATTCTTTATATAATTGAAATCTTTCTTCATCATTTACTGTCTTACGAAGTTTGTCTATCAAAGCATCAGATTCGGGTGTTCCGAAACCTACGTAATTGGAACCATCCCTGTAAGAATCCGTATGCCAGATTTGTGCTGGGTCGCTTTCTACCGGAGATGCTGCCCAACCACCTACATACAAATCAAAATCTTTCTTGTCCATCTTATCCAAGAATGAAGCCCACTCCATTATTCTGATTTCTACTTCGATTCCTATTTTGGACAATCCGTCCTTAAAGATAAGTGCGGATGTTTTTCTTCTGTCATTACCATTATTCGTATTGATAGTAAATTTCAACTCTTCCAATTCCCCATCTATTTCCTTGTCCAAAATACCGTTTCCATTGGTATCTTTCCATCCAGCTTCCGCCAATAATGCTTTGGCTTTCCCAAGGTTAAAGTCATAAGGTTTGATTTGATCATTGAAACGCCCCTTAAATAATGGGTGGATGATATTTATCATTTGTTGCCCCAAGCCATGTAATTCTGTTTTCACTACCTGCTTGACATTCATGGCATGTGCCATAGCCTTACGTACTTTTACATCTGCCAAACGGGGATCTCTTGTATTGATACCAATATAATCATATGCAAAATATGGAGGAGTGAATAATCTGTTCTTACTTTTGAAATCATCACTCTTAGCAAGGTCTTGGACAAATTGCTTATTGGGAACATTGTGCATTGCGTCCAAACTCTGTCCTTTCAATGCTACTACGGCAGTTTGGTAATCCGTTACCGTAGTATAAACTACCTCTTCCGGAACAGCAATGAACCAAGGGTTGTTCGGAGCATTTACCTTATCTCCCCACCAGTTCTTCTTACGAGTCAATACAAGGCGTTCGTTCGTATCCCACTTGGTAAACTCATAAGGTCCTGACCCTGCTTGCTTTTCAAA
>JAHDHJ010000075.1 GCA_020631375.1 Saprospiraceae bacterium
AGAAAACTCTTTTTTATTTATAAATATGACCTATCGACTATTGGCAAGGTGCATGAAATGTAACTTGAATTAGAGTCTAATACAAGGAATGCTTCATTTTTCAATAAAAACATTATTTTTACATTCAGAAGTAAATAATTCCAATCCATGAAAATAAAAGATATTACACAACACCTTGAATCCATTGCACCACCTATGTATCAGGAAAGTTATGATAATTCCGGATTAATCGTCGGTGATGGAAATGCAAAAGTAAGAGGTGTGTTGATTTGCCTTGATTCTATAGAAAGTATCATAGATGAAGCCATTAGAAATAATTGTAATTTAGTCATCGCTCATCATCCTATTGTTTTCAAAGGATTGAAAAGGTTCAATGGAAAGAATTATGTGGAGAGAACAGTGATGAAAGCCATAAAACATGACATTGCCATTTATGCCATCCATACGAATCTTGATAATGTAAAAACCGGTGTGAATGCTAAAATTGCAGAGAAATTAGGGCTTATTAATACAAGGATTCTTTCCCCAAAAAGGGTAATGAAAAAATTATTTGCCTTTCTTCCTGTAACCCACGGTGATTTGGTAAAAAACACCTTATTCAAACTTGGAGCAGGACTTAGGGAAGATATGATCCATACCAGTTTTGCCGGAATAGGTGCGATGTCCCTAGAAAAGGAAACCAGTCCACAAATCAAACTCGAAGTACTCTTTCCTATTGATTTGCAATCCAAAATCATATCCACCCTGAACAAATTATTAGATGGGGAAAATTATAATTACGACATTGTCCATATGGAGGCAAAACATTCCGGAATCGGATCGGGGATGATAGGAGAACTCAAAAAAGAAACTGATACGATAAAATTTTTGAAATCACTCAAGGCAACGATGAAAACAGGCTGTGTGAAACATACAGCCGTCAAGAAGAAAAATATCAAAAAAATAGCCATCTGCGGTGGTTCCGGAGGTTTTCTTTTGAATAGTGCCATTGCCGAAAAGGCGGATCTTTTTATCACTGCGGACTACAAATATCATGAGTTCTTTGATGCCGATGGCAGAATCATAATTGCTGATATTGGGCATTATGAAACAGAACAGTACACAATTGAGCTAATTTACGAGCTTTTAAAGGATAATTTTAGTACATTTGCAGTCTTAAAAACTAAAATCAATACGAATCCGGTAAATTATCTTTGATAATATGGCTAAGAAAAAAGAAATGACAGTCCCAGAAAAGTTGAAAAGCTTATACCAGCTTCAGCTTGTTGACTCGCAATTAGATGAAATTGAGATCCTTAAAGGGGAACTTCCTATGGAAGTCCGTGATTTGGAAGACGAACTGGTTGGATTAGAAACTAGGATAACTAACTTAAAAGATTCTATCGTTGGATTGGAAAGTGACATTTCCAAGTTGGAAGGAAATATCAAAGATTCTGAAAATCTTATCGTTCGGTATGAAAGCCAGTTGAATAATGTGAAGAATAATCGTGAATATGAGGCTTTGTCCAAAGAATTGGAACTGCAAAAGCTTGATATCCGACTTTATGAAAAAAGAATTGGTGAGAACAGGAGCAATATTGAAGTAAAGAAATCCAGCTTAACGAATACTGAGGAAAGATTGGAGGCCAAAAGAACTGATTTGGATGCCAAGAAAGTAGAGTTGGAAAAGATTATAGAAAAGACGGAAAAGACGGAGGAAAAACTGTTGAAAAAAACAGAAAGAGCCCGTAAGAAAATCGAAGAGAGGTTATTGAAATCTTATGATAAAATCCGTACCAATTATAGAAACGGATTATCTGTTGTGACTGTAGAAAGAGATTCCTGTGGAGGATGTTTCAATAAAATACCACCACAAATCCAATTGGAAATTTCACAAAGAAAGAAAATTCAAGCTTGTGAACATTGTGGCAGGGTGCTAGTGGATGATGATATCCTTTTGGTAGGTAAAAAATCTAAAGAGGAAACAGCAGAAGCAGAAGCAGAAGTAGAAAATGTGGAAGAATAATTAATTTTCCGCTGCTAGTTAGAACAATGTTAAAAGCCTTGAAAGTTGCGTTAAACACTTTCAAGGCTTTGTTTTTGTAGTTGGTTTATGATTATATTTAACAATAAGTCCCTAGCTTCCGGGCAAATAGAAAAAATACAAATCATAGTATGAAAAAACTGATTTACATCTTATTTTTTGCTTTTTTTTCAATAAGCCAATTATCCGCGAGTAATTATTATGAATTTTCTCCCAAACTCAAAGATGCATATAAAAAAGCTGTAAGCCTAAGGTTTGCCGAGGCAAGAAAATTGACACGGGAAGTAAAAACAGAAGAACCGGAAAACGTACTCGTTCATTATGTAGAGAATTATATCGATTTCTTGAAAATTTACTTGGATGAGGATTACGAGGAATTCAGTAGATTGGAAAAAAACAAATCCCATCGTTTAGAAAAGCTCAGTTCCGGAAATTCTGATTCTCCATATCATTTGTACACCCAAGCAGAAGTCCGTTTACAATGGGCAGTCGCCAGAAGTAAATTCGAAGAATATAGAACCGCCGCTTTCGAAGTAAGGAAAGCTTTTCAATTCTTAGAAAGGAACAATAAAAAATTCCCGAATTTCGTGGCAAACAAAAAAAGCCTTGGCATTTTACATTCGCTTATTGGCTCCATTCCCCCGAATTACAAATGGGTTGCCACCCTTGCCGGAATGAGTGGAACGATTGAACAAGGCAGAAGAGAAATTGAAGAAGTGGTTCATTATGCCGAACATAATGATTTCATCTTTGAAGAAGAAACCATCATTATGTATGCCCTTATGGTTTTACATATTGGCAATGCAGGTGAAGAAGCATGGCAAATAATCCGTTCCAACTCATTGGATCCCAATACCAATCCTTTGGCGAGTTTTGCCCAGGCAAGTGTGGCTATGCACACAGGAAAAACAGATGATGCCATCAAAATATTATCCAAAGCTCCAAAGGGAAATCAGTTCCATCAATTCCATTATTTGGAATACATGATGGGTTTGTGCAAATTGTACAAGCAGGATCCGGATGCGGAATACCACCTGAAAAACTATGTCAACAATTTCAATGGTTGGAACTACATCAAGGAGTCCTATCAGCTTCTTGCTTGGCAAGAATTAATCAATGGAAATAAATCCGGATACCTTTCTTATATGCAAAAAGTATTGACAAAAGGAAAAGCATCCATAGATCCGGATAAAAAAGCATTGAAAGCTGCAAAAAGTGGTATTATCCCGCATCCGGAACTGACTAAGGCAAGGTTGCAATTCGATGGCGGATATACTTTTGAGGCACTTAGTACTATGGAAAATATTGATATTTCCTCTTTCGATAATGATAAGGACCTTCTAGAGTACCATTATAGAAAAGGGCGGGTTCTACAATCCCGTTTCCAATATACGGAAGCCATTGAGGAATTCAATAAAACGATAGAAAAGGGAAATAATAAGACTTATTATTTTATTTGCAATGCTGCATTGCAAGCCGGAATAGTGAAAGAAGCCCAAAAGGAATATACCGCCGCCCGAATTTATTTCAACAAATGTCTTAGTATGGATTCTGACAAATATGAATCCAGCATACATGGAAAAGCAAAAACTGGGCTAAACAGGATTAAAAACAAGTAATCTCTATTTTTTACAAACAAATATTTTGCTTTACTGTGAAATTACAAAATTGATTTATATCTTGAATTTTCAATCCAAAGTATAAATTGAAATCAGCGAATTATGGCAAAATCTAAGAGAAAGCAAAAATTAGCAGCTAAAAATAAAAAAGAGGAAAAACAGGCAATAATCACAATTGTTGTAATTACCTTGATTCTACTTGCCTTGGGTTTTATGATGTTCATGATGAACAATTGAAAACCCCGCTTTTAAAATCTTATTCTTTTATTACTTTAAATACTGTTCTTTTGCCATCAGTGGACTGAAGGCTTAATAGGTATAATCCAGAAGGATAATTGCCTATCTGCAATTCTATTTGGTTTCCACTAATCAGATTATTCTCAAGGATAACTTGTCCCATTAGATTCATCAATCTTACTTTCACATCATTATAATTTTCATTAAAATGAACAAGAAGGCTATTTTTCACAGGGTTCGGAGAAACATCTATTGATTGGGCAAAAGCATTGTCTAGCGTTCCTACTGTTGTAATATCATAACATTCGGAAATACTGCTACATCCTACCCCGATTATCCTTACAGCATAGCTGCCCACTTCACTTGGAACAAATACCTTTTCTGTTGCTCCTACTATTTCTTCATAATTATTATTACAATCCAGCCATTGGTAATTTACCCCAATAGCCTGGGCGGTTAATGTACCTTCTGTTTGGCTTACTTCTGTATTTAATTCTATCGATGGAGAGCAGTCAATTATATTGAATTGAAAATCCTTCCTGACTTCTCCTATTGTTATTCCGTCTCTATATTCTGTCATACAAACTCCCACTTCATATTGACCTAATGTACTTGGTATTCCATCTATTATTCCTGTTAGAGGATCTATCGTTATTAGCGGGTTTCCTCCCATTGGGTAAATATCACTGTATGGAGGATTGATAAATGTAACTGTATTATAAGGAGGTCCTGTCGGTGGAATAGGCTGGACACCAGTTGGTCCGTTCGGATCACCATTAGGATTACTTGGAGTACCATCAATTCCTCCGCCTACCAAAGGGGTGCAAAACGAATAAGATAAAGAATCCCCGTCCATATCAGTTCCACTACAATCAAAATTTACGGACTCTCCCACACAAAGCAAGAGTGGAGGATCATTACTAAAAGTCGGACTATTATTACAAGTTTCTTGTGATAATCCAGATACATTTATAGTATAAGTCATTCCAACATCACCCGGTGTTTCAATATTGTTTATAGTTTCATTCCTACAACATCTCTGGTAAGAGATTGTATAGTCTTCTTCTGATAGAGCTAATGTTGTTGTAAAAATATATTCTGCAGATTGGGTATTTGGAGGGCCACCAATTTCAAAACAAATATCCGAAATAATATTAAAGGGTAAAGTTGTAATATTAGTTGGGCTAGCTGTAATCTGTTCTAAAAAATCACCATTGTTATATATACCGAAATAAGCAGGATTGTCAAATTGTGCCCCTCCAGATCCTCCATCTCGATACATCTTGACAGTAAACGTATAAGAATTTCCGCCATTGCAAACATATGTCATTTCTCCCCCAACAATATGAAGTGAAAAAAGTGGTGAGGCAAATTGGCATAAAAAAAATATTACCAATATGGTCTTGAGTTGAAGTAGTTGTTTCATAAGAATTATTTTTTCATAAATATAATTAATTCAAGTTGCGGGCAAGCCCGCAAAGTCCATAGAAAACTCTTTTTTGTTTAAAACTATGGTCTATGGACCAGTTGCGTTTTACGCAACTTAAGTTAATTAAATTTTCTTCCCTTTCATAGCCTTAGAAATATTAAGATCCATTGCACGATGTGCTAAAGGATTCGTATAAGTATTCAATTGGTGCATACATTCGTTGATAAGGTCTTTATCGTTTCCTTCTACGGAGGCACGGAGTTGGATGGTCAATAATTGGGTTTGCTTCATTTCTTCCGGACTGAGGATTTCCTTATTGGATTTCATGAATTTATCCGCAGAGAGTAAGATGTTTTTCGCTTCTATTTTCGCTTCCAAAAGCCCCCTTGCTTTCATGTCGGATTCTGCATTTTTCAAGGATTCCAATAGCATGATTGCCATTTCTTCCTCACTCACTCCGTATTGTGATCTGATTTCTACTTCTGTTTGTACACCTGAACGTTCTTCTTCGGCTTTCACTTTCAAAATTCCATCCGCATCTATTACAAAATGAATGGCTATTTTAGGAATCCCGGCAGGCATCGGGGGAATTCCTTTCAGAATAAACTCACCCAATTTACGATTATCTTTCACCAAGTCCCTTTCTCCTTGAAAAACAGAGACTTTCAAGTTAGTCTGACCATCTATGGAAGTCGTATAATTCCGTCCGGCACGTGCGGGGATTTTATTGTTCCGAGGAATGATTACATCCATCAAACCTCCCATCGTTTCAATTCCCAAAGACAATGGAGTCACATCCAAAAGTAAAACATCCTTTTGCTTTCCAGCCAATACATCCGCTTGTACCGCAGCACCCAATGCCACGACTTCATCCGGATCCAATTCGTCAAAAACGGGTTTTCCAAAGAATTCCGCTACTTTTTCCTTAACCAATAATGTCCTAGTAGAACCTCCTACAAGTATGACTTTATCAATATCCTTTATTTCCAATTCCGCATCTGTGACCGCTTTGCGACAAGCATCAATTGTCTTTTCTACTATTGGGGAAATAATTTGATCCAAAGTATTCCTATCTAATGAAAGCGAAATGCCATTGATTTCTCCTTCAAATTCTTCATTGGACGAAAGTCGTTTCTTTGCCTCTTCTGCCAGAAGTCTCAAAGCTTGCTTAGAGGTATTATCTTTTTCATTGATATTAATATCCTTGAGCCAATATTCCATTATCGCCCTATCAAAATCATCACCTCCCAAAAAGGTATCTCCATGAGTGGACAATACTTCAAAAATGCCCTCCCTTATTTCCAATATTGAAACATCAAATGTTCCTCCACCCAAATCATAGACAACAACTGTTTCATCCAAATCATTCGCCAAGCCAACACCATAAGCCAGACTTGCCGCAGTCGGTTCGTTCACAATTCTCAATACATCCAAACCCGCCAATTTTCCGGCATCCCTTGTGGCTTGTCTTTGTGTGTCATTAAAATATGCGGGAACTGTAATGACGGCCTTGCTAACTGTCGCCTCCAATTCTTTCTCTACCCTATTTTTGAGTTCTTTCAATATCTCTGCGGAAAGTTCGATTGGTGTGTAAAATCTATTTCCTACTTTGACTTTGACCAATTTTTCCTCATCCTCATCTATTACCTCATAACCGAAATGATCCTTGAAATCCAAAACATCATTAAAGGATTTTCCCATGAGCCTTTTTACAGAATAAATGGTATTCTCTGGATTGGAAATCAGTTTTTCTTTAGCGGTATCGCCTACTATGATTTTATTATTTTCGTCAAAATGAATAATAGAGGGAACCAAGGTGTTTTTCTGATTTTCTCCCTTGACTGCAAGAGGTTTTCCCTCTTTGATATAAGCCACAAGACTATTTGTAGTTCCCAAGTCTATGCCTATGATCACATCACTTTCTTTCTTTACTTTTCCCGCCTTAAGGTCTATGGATATTTTTGCCATTTACTTTCAATTATCCTACAAATGTAAGTTAATAAATACTTATAAGTAATTATTATAGTAACAAGATTATAAGCTTCGTTGCTTGTAAGAAAGGGTCGGACTTTGTTCAAAGTCCGACCCTTTCCATATAATTACACTTTTTTCACCAAAGAGTAATTTAATCGGGAATTTATCTGGTTAATTCAACATTATTACTCCAAGCATCTTCCATCTCTATTCTATCACAGTTATTCAGTGTAGCAGTAAAATTCTCTGAAATGATGTAAGGAACTACTGGTGTATCAGTTCCATAATTGTATGTAACTAGCACAGTCATTGGACCTGCCATTACCCAGTCAAAATTATTATATTCTTTATCATTATTAGTAGTAGCAAAATAGAAAGAACCCGGGGAAGAAAATCCTGTCCCATTTGCATTGAATGTAACAGTTTCACTAGATACTCCACCAACCACCCAGGTACCGATTATATTTTCTCCAACGGTTACTGCTGGGTCAGTCGTACAATTATTAGTATTGTTTGAATCAGCCTCATCTTCACTACAGCTAAATGTTAAAAGTGATAACATCAAAAAGAAAGGGATAAATTTTAATACATTTTTCATAATTATTGTGTTTTATTTTAATTATTGAATTCAAATTGCGTAAAACGTCATTGATTAGGTTATCTAATTTCAAAAAACTCTAAGACCCTTTGTTCCAATTGGAACAAAGGGTCTTTAATATTTATCGCTTATGATAATTATTTTCCTCCTACAGAAATCGGTTGGATTGCTGGCTTGGAAGCATTAGCTCCGGCAGCTGGTTTAGGAGCATTAGGATCCGCAGCAACTTCTGCCTTAATCTTAATGATTGTGTTAGCAGGTTCTGTGTTTGCTGTGATAGTAACATTTTTAGTCTGTGCACCTTTCTTACCTTTGGAATCAAAAGTAACTTCGATTTCACCTGATCCACCTGGGGCTATAGGTTCTTTCGGCCATTTTGGTACTGTACATCCACAGCTTCCCTTAGCATTTGAAATCAATAAAGGCTCTTTTCCTGTATTCTTGAATTTGAATACGTGGGATGCTTTTTCTCCGTCAGTCAGGTTACCAAAGTCAAAAACTTCTTCTGTAAACTTCAGTTCTGTCAAAGGCCCTACTGGTTTTGCGGGTTCTGCAGCTTTAGCAGGAGTGGCAGCGTTATTCGCTATGTTATTGGTGTTAGAAGTCAAACTTTGACGAGCTTTGGCTCTATCAGAAGAATCTGAACTTGAGTTTCCACTGAACCCTCCACTAAACATTGAGTATCCCAACATAAGGATAATTACGGCTAATAAACCAATTTGAATTTGATTCGCTTTTTCCATTTTTTTGAATATGATTTTATGAATTGAATATTATAGGAAAATCTGACTGCAAAATTAACATTTTTTAGATATATAAAATCTGTTTAATACAACTTATTGAAAAAATTAAGCAAATTTTCTTACAAATCAGTTAATATACTTTCAAATATTCCTATTGATTACACTACAAATTTAATACCTAATATCTTATAGTCCTGTTAACATGGAGGTAACAGTTGTTAAGGATATGCAAATGAAAAAGTCCTTACAAGCAATATTGCCTACAAGGACTTTCATATAATGAATAGCTGATTTTACTATAATCCTGCTTTAGCAGAAATTTCCATCATCCTATCTATAGGTAATTTCGCTCTTTCGATAATCGCCGGATCAATATGGATTTCGGGTAATTCATGCTCCATGCATAAATATAGTTTCTCCAATGTATTCAACTTCATGTGCGGGCAATCATTACAGGCACACATATTATCCGGAGGTGCGGGTATGAAAGTTTTTTCCGGAGATTTTTGTTGCATCTGATGAAGAATCCCTGCTTCTGTTCCTACAATGAATTCCGTTGCATCGTCATTTTGGGTATATTTCAACAAGCCGCTGGTAGAGCCAATATAATCCGCTATTTCCAACAAATGCGGTTCACATTCCGGATGGGCGATGAATTTGGCATTTGGATGCCTCAATTTTAATTTAACGATTTTCTCGTGTGAAAATATTTCATGTACCATACATGCACCATTCCAAAGCAACATGTTTTCCCTTCCGGTTTCTTTTTGGAGGTAAGCTCCCAGGTTTTTGTCCGGTGCGAAAATAATCGGCGTTTCTTCGGGAATGCTATTGATGACATATTTTGCATTACTGGAAGTACAGACGATGTCTGTCAATGTTTTCAAGGCAGCGGTACAATTGATATAACTTACTACGACATGATCGGGATGTTGCTCCTTATATTTAGCAAACAAAGGTGCAGGACAGGATTCCGCCAATGAACAACCCGCTTTCAAATCCGGTAATAAGACTTTCTTCGACGGATTAAGGATTTTAGCTGTTTCTGCCATGAAATGCACTCCCGCAAAAACGATGATATCTGCATCCGTCTTTTCAGCCATCTGAGCCAATTGTAAGCTATCACCCACATAATCAGCCAAATCTTGGATTTCACTTTCTTGGTAATAATGGGCAAGGAGTATCATGTTCTTTTCCTTCTTCAATTTGGTGATGGCTTCCATCAAATCCAATGTTGGATCTACATCCAAATCCAAATAACCATTTTTTTCCAGTCGCTGCTTGGCGAAATTCAAGGTGTCTTGCATTATGTCTAATTAAAAATTATTTTCAAAAATGTTTTAGAATTGTTGCAAAAATAGGGGCTTTAGCCTTTTGACGCAAATTATTGGGAAAAGTAAGTGATTTTATCAAATACTAAGAAGAATTTAACGACTTCCCATCACAAAAACAGCAGGGCGTTTGTGTAAATCTTCTAATTTTTCTTTTTTCCAATCGGCTATGCTCAATGTTCTGATATATTGGCTGGGCAAAGTAAGGTCTGCCGCAATACAAATTTTAGTAGATGGGGATAATTGTTTGAATATATCATCTATCAATGCCATGTTCCGATAGGGCGTTTCCATGAAGATTTGAGTCTTCCTATATTTAGAGGATTCTTGTTCCAAACGTTTCAAGGTTTTTATCCTTTCCGGTTGTTTTACGGGTAAATATCCATGGAATGAAAAATTCTGACCATTCATTCCCGAGGATATCAATGCCAATAAAATGGAGGAGGGTCCGACCAATGGCATGACTTCGATTCCGTTTTCGTGTGCATATTCTACGGCAAAAGCCCCCGGATCTGCAATTCCCGGACAACCGGCTTCGGACATTAGACCAATATTTTTTCCCTCGTAGATAGCTTTCATGAATCCTTTCACACCTGCTCTCGGCTCCCTTTTGTCCAATTCATGAAAAACTAAATCCTGAATATTTTT
The DNA here is from genome assembly GCA_020631375.1 of Saprospiraceae bacterium. Taxonomy (GTDB): domain Bacteria; phylum Bacteroidota; class Bacteroidia; order Chitinophagales; family Saprospiraceae; genus JAHDCE01. The sequence continues at coordinate 10,603 of JAHDHJ010000075.1, forward strand.
AGCTGGTTTTGTAGAACTGATGAATCTCCTTGCCGTCCTTGCTCTTTCTACAATAAAAATATCAAGGGAATGAATCACATCAATAACGTATTGTGGAATCGTAAAATTCGAATCCTCTCCTAAAGTTATCGGTATTAAAAATAATTTCCCTTTATTCATTTTATTATTTCGATTTTAATATTGTATTTATGAATACAAAATAAAAAGTAAATTCCCCGCCGTGCGTGGTGTTTGTTCACCTCGCACACACTTTGAGGGGTTTTAGTTTTGTCTTCTATTTATGAATTCATCGAAGAATAAACCAGTCCCAAAGAATCATCTAAAAATAAATCATTTTTAAAATCTTCTTGGAATTTTTCCCAGATAGTTTCAAATAAAGGTTTTCTTGTTTTATCCTTAATAGGATTTGGAAAAAGAACGGGATTGAAACTATATTTTATAGGAATATCTGTGATTTTGATTTTATATTTCAATAAAAGATAATCCAATAATTCTTCTAGGTTTTTAAATTGGTAAACATAACTTTCTTGTAAAGTGTCGCCATAAAAATCAAGTCCGAACGAAGCCCATTGCAAATCTAATTCATATTTGTTTTCTTCAATATCAAAAACAATCATGATTCCCAAAACCATGCCCTCATAATCTTCGCAATTCTGATATGAAACCAGAATACTGCCTTTCTTATTTCCTTCGATATGGTTTTCCAATGTTTTTATATCAGTGAAATTATTTTGCAAATCCGACATCATTTACTCTCTATTAATTCTTTGAATACCAATAAATCCGCTTCTCTTCTTTTCTTCATTGAACCTTTCATTAATAAACCGAAAATTCCCAAAATCGCTGGACGGAATTTAATATCTGTTTTTTCTACCAGTAATATATAATCTCCTTTATCTACGATTTTACAAGTAACATAAGATATGAAATTCTTGTCTGTTAATTGGTATGCAAATAATTTTCCTGATTCGATTTCTGTTACTTCCTCTTTTATTTTTGTAGTTGTTCCGTCAGCTTCATTATAAATGCGATACGCCGTACTTCCCAATTTTCTTTTCCCTCCCTTTATCGGATTAAAACCGGAAAAATTCGTTTCCCATTTTATCAATAATTGAGTAGAAAGCATGGATTGAAAAACTTCCTTTGCACTTTGGTTTATTTTTATTCTAATATCGAATTTCATTCAAAAATTTCTAGACTTTCAAAAATCCCATCCACTTCATCAAATGATTTATATCCCACCTTTTCTTCTTCACCTCCTTTGATTGCCAAACCATAAGGTTCTATTTTTTCCAAGAATGAATCCAATTCATTAATTGGGATGGAAATATCAATTAAAGTATTATGCTTGGCAGAGAATTCTTGCATTTGTTTTTGGAAATCATTTATCATTCCAATGCTAAAATTATTCTGACTAAAGTCAATTAAAAAACAATCTACAAATGGTGATAATAAATCATATTCATTGTGCAAATCATCCCAATCAGAATTTTCCGACCAAACGATTTCCTTAATTATCGGAATTTCCTGTTTATGGATTTCCCTTATCATTTCCAATTCACAAAATGTCCCCACTTGGACACCGTCCAGGTTTAATTTATCCACTAGCTCCACCACAAATTCCAAGGAGGGAAAAGAACCCAATTCCCCTATGAATTTCGGTCCTTCCAACCATTCTTTCATCGCCAAAACCGTGCTTGGCTTTATATAGCTATCCGTTCCTTCCTCCAAATTGAATCCTACATATTCCACATCCCAAGCAGAGAAATATCTCGCATCGGTAAGGTTTGTAATTTTAGAAGCCTTTATTTTAGTCTTTAGCATCATCGTCTTGTATTATTCCACAAATGTACGAATGGAAATGAATAGTTTTGAATTCTAATAACAAGATTCATTTTCTAGTACAAAATACTGTTATTCAACATACTTCCTCTCAAGTAATATATTAGGATAAACAAAAAAACATCATAATAAATACCATAAGAAGATTCATTCACAAAATAAGTTCATATATTAGCATTATCAAAAGAAAATAATAAATGTTTATTGCAAATTCCATCATAATTATTGTAATTATTATTAATGTGATTCAAACTATCACTTGAGAATGGGTTTGCATAAAGCATAAAAAATTCAAAGCCGTTCTTTATAAGGAACGGCTTTTTTCATTCCCATAATATGAAAGAATTAAATAAATACAGCAAAAATGTAACCAGTGACGATTCCCGTCCGGCAGCACAAGCGATGCTCCATGCCATTGGCCTGACTCCTGAAGATTTGAAAAAAGCACAAATCGGAATAGTCAGCACAGGATGGGAGGGAAATCCTTGCAATATGCATTTGAATGACTTAGCCAAAGAAGTTAAAGCAAGCGTTCAGAAAGAGGATCTTATTGCATTGATATACCATACGATAGGTGTTAGCGATGGAATTTCTATGGGAACATCCGGAATGCGGTATTCCCTACCTAGTCGTGATATTATTGCAGATTCCATAGAAACTGTGGCTGCGGCACAATGGTACGATGGCATTGTGGCCGTAGTCGGTTGTGATAAGAATATGCCGGGTGCCTTAATGGCATTAGGAAGATTGGATAGGCCCGGGATAGTATTATATGGTGGAACAATCAGCCCCGGGTGCCATGCAGGAAAAAAATTGGACATCGTTTCATCCTTTGAGGCATTGGGGCAAAAAGTTGCAGGAACAATAGACCAAGAAGAGTTCAAGGCAATTATACAAAACTCTTGTCCGGGACCGGGAGCATGTGGAGGAATGTACACTGCCAATACCATGGCATCTGCCATAGAAGCATTAGGAATGGGACTTCCCTATTCTTCCTCCAATCCGGCAATAAGCCAAGAAAAACAAAACGATTGTGACCTTATAGGAAAAGCCATTAGAAACCTACTGGAAAAAGATATTACACCAAGAGATATCATGACTAAAGCCGCATTTGAAAATGCAATTACGGTCATTACCGTTTTGGGTGGTTCTACAAATGCTGTAATTCATATGATTGCCGTCGCAAAATCCGTAGGCGTTGATATTACGATAGATGATTTCCAAAGGATAAGTGATAAGACCCCTTTTTTAGCAGATTTGAAACCTAGTGGGAAATATCTCATGCAGGATTTACATGATGTAGGCGGAGTGGCAGCAGTAATGAAATTATTATTGGAAAAAGGAATGCTGCATGGTGATTGTATGACTGTTACCGGAAAAACAATTGCTGAAAATCTTGCCCTTGTAAAAGCATTGGATAAAAATCAAAAAGTTATCCATTCTTTGGATAATCCTTTAAAAGAAACCGGACACTTACAAATTCTTTATGGGAATCTTGCCCAAGAAGGTTCCGTAGCCAAAATCACAGGTAAGGAAGGTTTGGTTTTCACAGGTTCAGCTAGGGTTTTTGAAAGTGAGGAAGATGCGAATATTGCGATACAAAATAAGAGCATACAAAAAGGGAATGTCATCGTCATCCGATACAGCGGTCCGAAAGGAGCGCCGGGAATGCCTGAAATGTTGAAACCTACTTCATTGATTATGGGAGCTGGATTAGGAAATGATGTAGCATTAATTACCGATGGCAGGTTTTCAGGAGGAACACATGGTTTTGTGGTTGGTCATATTACTCCAGAGGCACAAGTTGGCGGGAATATTGCTATCATAGAAGATGGCGATATCATATGTATTGATGCAGAAAAAAATAGCATCGATTTACAATTACCAGAAGCTGAAATCAAGAAAAGAAAAGCGCTTTGGAAAATGCCGGATTTGAAAGCTAGTGGCGGAATATTATTAAAATATGCCAAAACGGTTTCTTCTGCAAGTGAAGGATGTGTAACTGATGAATTCTAATTCATAAAAATGAATAAATATAAATTTTCAAGTGAAAGATTAGAGTTCAGATTAATAAATCATTCGGATTTGAATGAGATTCATATTCTCCATTCTTTAGTAGAAACTGATGAATTCAATACCTTGGGAATTCCCGGGCAGAAGAAGAAAAACATTACCCTTAAAATCAGGTTGGTCAGATAATTTTGAATATAGCATTTAGATACGGATAAAAGAGAAATAGATATTGATAACAAATAGAATTTTGTTGAATTAATGAGTAAGAACATCATCAAAAAGACAAGCAACAAAAAGGTGGGAACTAAAAAACCCAGCCGAGCAAAAAAAGAAAGCATCAATGGTGCCGAAGCCGTCCTCAAATGTTTATTAGAGGAAAATGTGGATACTATCTTCGGCTATCCGGGTGGAGCTATTATGCCAGTATATGATAAATTATATCATTATTCAGATAGAATCACACACATACTCCCAAGGCACGAACAAGGTGCGACCCATGCAGCCGAAGGCTACTCCAGAGTCACTAGGGAAATAGGTGTTTGTATGGCAACATCCGGTCCGGGAGCCACGAATCTGGTCACCGGAATCGCAGATGCCATGATGGATTCCACACCAATGGTTTGCATTACCGGACAAGTAAGCAGCAAGGTTTTGGGTTCTGATGCCTTTCAAGAAATAGACGTAATAGGCGTAACAACTTCCATCACCAAATGGAACTACCAAATCACCAAAGCAGCAGAAATTCCAGAGGTTTTTGCCAAGGCATTCTATATCGCAAATTCAGGCAGACCGGGTCCGGTTTTGATTGACATCACGAAAGATGCGCAACTCGAAATGATGGATTGGCGTTATGAAAAAATGGATTTCATCAGGAGTTACTTCCCAATGCCCAAACCGGCTAAGGATAAATTGAGGGAAGCCGCCGAACTCATCAATAAAGCCAAAAAACCATACATCCTTGCCGGGCATGGTATTCTAATTGCGAAAGCAAAAAGGGATTTTATAAAATTCGTAGAAAAGACGGGGATTCCTGTCGGAACAACGATTCATGGCTTGTCTTCCATTCCATCAGATCATCCTTTGAATACGGGAATGCTCGGCATGCATGGCAATTATGGTCCGAATATCAAAACCAATGAGTGTGATGTTCTCATCGCTATCGGAATGCGATTCGATGATCGGGTGACTGGAGATGTTTCCCGTTATGCGACACAGGCCAAAGTTATTCATATAGAAATAGATGCTTCTGAGATTAATAAAAATGTCCCTGCTGATGTCCCGATTCATTCCGATGCCAAATGGGCATTAAAAGGTTTGTTACCTTTGGTCAAAGAAAAGAAATACGCCAAATGGCTAAAAGAATTCAAGGCTTGTGAAAAACTGGAATACAATAAAGTCATCAAAACTGCATTGAGCCCGACTAAGGACGGTGAGATGAGAATGGGGCAGGTCGTAAAAGAAGTTTCCGATCAAACCAAAGGCAAAGCCATCGTCGTAACGGATGTGGGACAACACCAAATGTATGCCGCCAGATATTATAATTACCAAGGAACAGACCAATGGGTTTCTTCCGGCGGAGCAGGAACAATGGGTTATGGATTGCCCGCAGCATTCGGAGCCAAATTAGCCAAACCAAAACAGGAGGTCGTTGCTTTTATTGGAGACGGTTCTTTCCAAATGACGATTCAAGAATTGGGCATGTGTGCCCAATGGAATGTTGCTGTGAAAATCATTTTATTAGATAATAATTTCCTAGGAATGGTTCGCCAATGGCAACAATTATTCTTTGATAAAAGATATTCTTCCGTAGCTTTGGAAAATCCGGATTTCATCACCATCGCCAAAGGCTTCGGTGTTCCCGGAAAAACAATTCACCATACTAAGGATTTGGAAGCAGGTGTAAAAGAAATGCTACAGAGCAAAGGGCCCTACCTTTTGCATGTCATGGTGGAAAAGGAAGACAATGTTTTCCCAATGGTGGCAACTGGCTGCTCTGTAAGTGAAGTCATTTTAACCAAGGAGGAGATTAAATAATTCATGCTGTGTAAAACACAGCAGACTTTAGATATTAGTATTTAGACATTAGACCATCAAAAATTAAATAGGATCGTTTTCTGGAAAATCATAATCATCTAAATACTAATATCTAGTTACTAATATCTGTTGCGTTTCACGCAACTTATAAATTAATAATAATGGAAAATCAAGAATATACCATAACCATATTTACAGAAAACAAAGTCGGTATTTTGAGCCGGGTCGTTTCGGTTTTTACCCGGAGACATATTAATATAGAAAGTATTGTCGCTTCGGAATCTTCCATAAAAGGATTATTCAAATATACCATCGTCGTTATTTCTGATGAAGTATTAGTAAGAAAATTGGTGGCACAAATAGATAAGCAAGTCGATATCGTAAAATCATTCCATTATACCAATGATGAAATCGTGCAACAGGAAATTGCATTGTATAAAGTTTCCTCAGATGTATTTATGGGCGGTGATAAAATAGAACGATTAATCCGTACACATAATGCAAGGATTCTAAGCATCGAAAAAGAATATATCGTAATAGAGAAAACGGGATTGAAAGAAGAAACAGAAGCCTTATTAGATGACCTTACGGCAACAGGTGGTGTTTTGGAATTTGTCCGTTCAGGTAGGGTTGCCATTATTAAACCAATGGAAAGATTAAATACTTATTTAAAATCTATGAAAGCTTTTTACAGTTAGTAGTGAA
>JAHDHJ010000076.1 GCA_020631375.1 Saprospiraceae bacterium
AAGGGCACATGCACTAAGCGAAGCCGCCGCATTTATTTCTAGCGTTTCTTTCAATCCGGAGGGTAATCTAAATACAACAGAAATAAATTCGATTCTTAATTATTTAGGAGGATCGAATATGTTTTTGGAAATGGATTTTTATAACACTAATCTATCGGATTTGGAAGCTGCTAAAAATATTATTGCCAATGTTTATAATTGGGAATCCAATAAAGACCAATTTTGATTATGAGTAAAAATATAGCATATATTATTCTTGTTTCGATATTGATTTTTGCTTCTTGCAAAAACGATTCGAACAGTTGTGGAAACAATGATTTTGATCAGGAAGCCTTGTTTGCGAATTTGGCAGATAATCTAATTATTCCTTCATTTCAAACAGCTAAAAATACTGCTTCACAATTAGATAATGATATAATTAATTTTATCAATAATCCAAGTCAGGCGAATTTGGAAAATGCAAGGCAATCTTTTGGGACTGCATATTTGCAATGGCAGAGAATCGAACCATTCAGTTTTGGTCCATCAGAAACCGTACAATTAAATAATAAATTAAATAATTTTCCTGTTGCTGAAGTTTTATTGGAAGCTAATATTTCCGCAGGTACTTATAATCTGGAATCTTTTGACAATTATTATAGCGGATTTCCTGCATTGGATTATTTATTATATGGAGTAGGGGAGACAGATGCCGACATTATTTCCAAGTACACTATGGATACAAATACCGAAGGATATAAAACATATCTTTCCGATGTTTCAACATTAATATTAAATCAATTGACTTTGGTTTCCGATGATTGGAGAGATAATTATAGAGCGGGTTTTGTAAGTAATACCGGAACAGCGGCAGGTACTTCCCTAAGTCAGATCATTAATTCCATTAATGAGAATTTCGAAAAAACAAGACGGGCAAGATTAGGGATTCCGTCGGGATTCCAAGATATAGAATTGGATGCTTTGCCAGAAGAAGTCGAAGCATTTTATTCCGGCTTGTCCCTCCAATTATTAAAAGCCAATATCAATGCATCTAAGGAATATTTTACAGGAGGGAATGGTGTAGGCTTGGATGATTTGCTAAATGAGAATGAGGCAAGGAAAGAAAATGAATTATTGAGTACGATAATAAAAAATCAATATGATTCTATTTTGTCAGAATTGAATAATATTCCGGAACCTTTATCCATGTCTATTATTAATTCTTCTTCCACTGTTCAAAATGCTTATGTTCCATTGGCGAATCAATTGATTTATTTAAAAACGGATATGCCCTCTGTTTTATGCGTGTCAATTACCTATGTAGATAATGCCAGCGATTCGGACTAGAATATGCTCGATGGATTGAATACATATAATGTCAAGGAAATAATTAGTGAAAAGATTAAAGGGTTTTTTGAGTCTTTTAATCTTTTTTTATTCCAACCAAAATCAATTTTCCCCTTAATTACTTTCCGTATATTATTCGGAATCTTAATGTGCTATGGCACAGCTCGATTTATTTATAATGGATGGGTAGATAAATTATTTATAGAACCCAAACATTTTTTTAAATTCTATGGTTTCGAATGGGTGGAAGTTTTGAGTCCGTCCGGAATGTATTATTTACAGTACCTCATAGCCTTGGTTTCTTTTTTTATTGCAATAGGCTTTTTATATCGGATTTCAATCATTACGTTTTTTCTTGCTTTTACTTATGTGGAATTAATAGATGCGACTAATTATTTGAATCATTATTATCTGGTTATATTATTATCTATCATTTTGATATTTGTTCCGGCTAATGCGAATTTTTCCATTGATTCAAAATTATTTCCCAGAATAAAAAAATATAAAATTCCGGCTTGGTGTATTAATATTATTATTTTTCAATTATGCATTACTTATTTTTTTGCCGGATTTGCCAAACTGAATTATGATTGGATGTTTAGGGCTATGCCTTTGTCTATATGGTTGCCCGAACATTTGAATATTCCATTGTTTGGTTTTTTATTTAAATATCAGTGGACAGCTTATTTGTTTTCTTGGACAGGTGCTTTTTATGACCTTACGATATGGGCGTTTCTCTTACATTATAGAACCCGAGATTTTGCATACATATTCGTTGTCCTTTTTCATTTAATGACTTGGTATTTGTTTAATATAGGTTTGTTCCCTTTAATCATGATAACAAGTACATTGATTTTCTTTTCTGATAAATGGCATGAAAGAATTTATAATTATTTCATGAATGTTCCAGTGGATGATTTAAAATCATTTAAAATAAATAAACCAATAAAGATTATTGTTGCAATATATATGATTTTCCAAATTCTATTTCCTTTGCGTTCATTTTTGTACAAAGGTAATGTCTTGTGGCATGAACAAGGCTATCGTTTTTCATGGAGAGTCATGGTAGTCGAAAAATCGGGGACGGCTATTTTTAGAATAAAGGATTTAGAGACAGGAAAGGAATCTGAAATTCAGAATAATAAATATTTGACGAAGTTCCAAGAGAAACAAATGACTATTCAGCCTGATTTCATTTTGCAATATGCAAAGATAATTCAAGCAGATTATGAAAAGCGTTTTAATATCAAACATGCTGAAATTAAAGCAGATGTTTTCGTAGCCTTGAATAAAAGGGTTAGTAGCCGATTCATTGACAATAATATTAATTTATTAGAAATAAAAAATTCGTTCAAAGAAAAAGAATGGATTTTAGAACCAATAAAATGAAAGTATTTATAAATATGTTTCAATGTCAATTTATTTTGATGTTAATTTTAATTTTATTTTTATTTTTTCCTTTATTGCTATCTAGTCAGACGGCAATAATTCAAGGAAAAATATTAGACAAAGAAAATAATGAGGAAATTAACTCCGTTGAAATTTTCATAGACGAATTAGGGAAAACGATAGAAGTGAATGGGAAGGGAGAATATTTAATAAAAGATATACCTTATGGGAATTATGTCATGAGAATTTTTGCTGAGGAATATTCTAATTTAATTTATGAATTAAAAGTAGATCAAGAAATAATCGAAATGGATTTTTATTTGGAAAAATTGAGTATCCAATTAGAAACGACAACGATTACAGATAAAAAAGAGGACGAGGGAATTGGCAAACTGAGGAACGTGGAAGAATTCGGATTGTATGGTGGAAAAAAAAGTGAAGTCATTAGAATAGAATCCATCATAGGGAATGTTTCTACGAATAATCCCAGGGAAATTTTCAAAGGAATTGCAGGATTGAATATTCATGAAAATGACGGAGCCGGTTTGCAATTGTCCATAGGAGGGCGAGGGTTGGACCCGAATAGAACTGCCAATTTTAATACTCGCCAAAATTCCTATGATATTAGTGCGGACGCATTGGGTTATCCGGAAAGCTATTATACACCACCTGTGCAGGCATTGAAAAAAATAGAAATAGTAAGAGGTGCGGCATCCTTGCAATATGGTTCTCAGTTTGGTGGATTATTGAATTTTATTTTTAAGGACGGACATAAAACCAAAGCATTTAATTTTATTTCCGAAAATACTTATGGGTCAAATAATTTATTCAATACATTTAATTCCATAGGCGGAACAGTTAAAAAAATAAATTACTATTCATTTTTCCAATATAAAAGAGGAGACGGCTTCCGACCCAATTCGGAATTCGATCAGAAAACGGCATTTGCTAAAATTAAAATAATGCCTAATAAAAAATGGCAAATCGGAATCGAATATACCTATATGGATTATCTCTCCAAACAACCGGGCGGTTTACAAGATTTTGAATTTTCAGAAAACCCCTTCCAATCAAAAAGAAATCGGAATTGGTTCAGGGTGAAATGGAATTTGGCAGCGCTGGATTTTACATATTATATCAATAAAAAATCAAGAATAAATTCTAGGAACTTTTTTTTGTATGCAGGGCGTGATGCACTTGGAGATTTAGGGCCGATCAATAGGCCAGACCCTTTAAGGGAACGGGATTTGGTAATGGGAAAATATAAAAATTTCGGAAATGAAACACGCTTTTTACAACAGTATGATATTAAAGATAAACTATCAACTTTTTTAGTTGGTTTCAGATATTACCAAGGATTTACAGAAAACAAACAAGGCTTCGCTTCGGAATTATCCGATGCGGATTTTAATTTTATTACTGAAGATCCCAATAAGGCATCATATGATTTTCCAAGTAGGAACGCAGCTTTTTTTGCAGAGAATTTATTTATGATAACGAATAAATTCAGCTTGACTCCGGGGATTCGTTTTGAATATATCAAGACTGCATCGGATGGTTATTTTTATAAAAGAATTTATTCTGGAAACGATATAGTTTTTGAAGAAAAAATAGATGACGCCAAGAAAAATAAAAGAACGATACTTTTGGCTGGTTTGGGTTTGTCTTATCAATTAAAAGAAGAATTAGAAATATATGCAAATTTCAGTCAGAATTACCGCTCGATAAATTTTACGGATTTAGCCATTCAGAATCCGAATATTTTAGTGGACTCCTTATTGCAGGATGAAAAGGGATTTAATTTTGATTTGGGAATCCGTGGAAATTTATTCAAGGATAAAATAAAAATAGATGCGACTGCTTTTGCATTGAGATATAATAACAGAATCGGAATTAAGGATGTAATCATACAGAATGAAATCGGAGTAAATAGCCTTGTGGATTTCAGGACGAATATCGGAGACGCATTGATTTTAGGATTGGAAACTTATATCGAATCAGATTTAATTCAATTCATTAAAACGGATTCCGATTTTAAATTAATTGCCTTCTCCAATCTTAGTTTTATACAAGGAAAATATTTATCTGGCGGCTCGGATATAAAAGGAAATAAGGTGGAATTAATTCCTCCCTTGAATTGGAAAACGGGCTTTTCATTTTTCTGGAAAGATTTCAAAACTTCATTCCAATATTCCCTCACTTCGGAACATTTTTCCGATGCTACGAATGCTACATTTGTTGCTAATGCAACACGTGGTACCATTCCTACATATTCCGTAATGGATTTTTCAGCAGCATATACTTGGAAGTGGTTTACCTTATCCGGAGGGATTAATAATTTGGGAGATAGCCATTATTTTACAAGAAGAACGACCTCTTATCCCGGTCCGGGAATCATTCCGGCTCAGGGAAGGAATTATTATCTTTCCTTAAAATTGGATTTATAAACAACCCCATATCAACAAAAAAAATGGAAGCCAATCTGACTTCCATTTTTTTGTTGAGAAATAGATAAAAGATAATTATTCCTAATTTCCTCCATCTCCGCCTTCTTCTTTTTCTTTCCTCAAATTTTCAATTTCCTCAAGCAAATCCTTTAGCGTAGTTTCAGCATCTTCGATTTCCTTACTCACTGCTTCCAGTCTTTTCTTTTCTTCCTCTATTTCCAAATCCGTACTCTCCTTGATCTTTTTGATTTCTACGGCAGCTTCCTCCTTAGCGACAAATACTTCATCCGAAGCCTCTTTCTTCCCTTTGGAAATTTCTTCTTGTGCGGCTATCCTAGCATTTTCAGCATCTTTATTGTATTGCTCTTTTTTCGCATTGGCCTCTTCTCTTGACTTGGCGATTTCATCAGCCGAATTTTTTTGTGCCAAACGGATTTCTTCCAATGATTTAGCTTGTGCTTCAGTAACTTCTTGTGCATATTTTGCTTTTTTGCTTTCTGCATCCACACGAGTATCTTGGATTTCTTTGGCGGCAGCCTGTTTAGTAGTAGCCACTTCCTTTGCCGAAGCCTCCTTAGTAGCTGCGATTTCTTCAGCAGCTTTTTGCTTGGCATCCAATTCTGCCAATTTGGCCTCTTCTTTTGCCTTGGCAGCGGATTCTTTAGCCAATCTTACGGCCTCTGCAGCTGTTTTTTTAGTTTCATTGATTTCAAGGCTGGCCTTTTCTTTAGCCGCAGCTACATCTTCAGCGATTTTTTGCTTTTCATTTGCTGCATTCTCTTTGGCTAAGCGGACTTGTTCGGCTTCCTGCTCACGTGTTTTTGCAATATTTTCAGCTGCGGCTTTTTGAGATTCTGCCACTTCTTCTGCAGACTGTTGTTTAGCTTTGGCAGTTTCTTCCCTAGCCTTAGCTATTTCAGTAGCTGCCAATTCCCTCGCTTTTGCTATTTCTGATCCTGCTTTTTCCTTAGCTGCCTGTACTTCTTCCACAGACATCGTTTTAGAACCAGCTTCCAATTCTTTGATTTCTTTCATCTTCGCTGCCATTTCAGCTTGGATTTCCTGAATCTTGGCCTGTGAAGTAGATTGGGCAGCTTGTACATCACTGGCATATTTGGTCTTCGCTTCCTCGGAATTGGATTTAGCTTCAGTAACCTTATTTTTAGCTTCTTCATTTGCCTTTTGAATTTCTTCAGAAGCACGGGTACGGGCTGCTGTTACCTCTTCGGCAGACATTTTCTTCACCTCCATTTCCTTTTTTCTGGCCAATTCGGCCGATGCTGCTACCTCTTCCTGAATCTTTTTGATTTCATCGGCGGCACGTTTACGGGCTTCTACTACTTCTTCTGCTATTTTGCCCTTTTCCTCATCTGCTTTTTCCTTTGCCAATTTTACCCTTTCTGCTTCCTCTGCATTGATTTCCTGTATGGATACTGCAGCTTTCTTCTTAGCATCGACTACTCCTTCTGCTATTGTCAACTTTTCCTCATCTGCTTTTTTCTTAGCTTCTGCTATTTCCTCCGCACTCTGTTGATTAGTGGAATCTACGCGGCTTTGAGCCAATTGTCTTTCTTCTGCGGCTTGTTTTTTGGCAGCTTGGATTTCTTCGGCAGCTCTTTTCTTAGATTCTGCCACTTCCATGGCAGAACTTTCTTTTTCCAAGGCTGCTCTTTCCTTAATATCGGCAACTTGTGATGCACTAGCTTCCCTTTCCAAAGCTATTTTTTCCGCTGCCCCTCTTTTGGATTCAGCTACGGAGAATGCTATTTTTTCCTTTTCCAATACCGCATTCTCCCTTAACCTTGCTATTTCTTCGGCTGCATTTTCCCTTACTTCCAATATTTGTTCAGAAGCTGTTTTTTTAGCAGTTACTACATCTTCAGCGGTTCTATTCTTTTCTTCCTTTGCTTTTTTACGCGCATCAGCGATAATAGCGGCAGTTTCTTCCCTGATTTTTTGTAATTCTTGGGATGAGTTTTCTCTTGCGGAAGCTATTTCATCCGCATATTCTTCTTTGGCTATTTCCAAGCCTTTCTTGACCTCAATAATTTCTTGTGCAGCCTTTTCCCTAGCAAGTGCAACTTCTTCTGCAGATGACAATTTGGCTTTTTGTACTTCTTCAGCTGCTTTTTGTTTGGCCTCTTGTACTGTTAAGGCAATTTTCTCAATTTCACTATTTGCCTTTTCTTTGGCAATCCCAATTGCGTTTGCCTCATCCTGCAATGCTTTTTTTATTTCTTCATCAGCCCTTTTCCTAGCGGCTAATACTTCTTGGGCAAATTCATTTTTCTTGGCAGTAGCAGCTTCCCTAGATGTGGCAACTTCATCTTGTAATTGCTTCTTAATAACATCACCCCTAGTTTTCTCATTAGCAATCTCTTCTTGTAATTTGGCTTTCAATGCCATAAGTTCTTCTTGGAGGTTCCTAACTTCTTTTTCATCTTCTGGATTGGTTTTTCCACCGGCACCTGTTTTGCTTTTGTTGGCTGTTGATCTGCCACCTCCCCCTGCGATACCACTATTAATAGAATTATCTCTTTTCGCACTAGGAGATACTTTATTGGGATCTAAAGTCTTATTTACACAGGCAAAAATATCTTTGATTTCATCCTGTTTGGATGTAGGGAATGTCAATTGTAAACCTTTGCCGGTCATTTGATCCAGTAAAAGCACCCTGTTAATCTTAGTACTTGAAAGCCATTTCAAAAAGCCTATATCTACTGTAAGGCTATTTGTGTAGAATGGAACACCAGAAGAATTCTTTTCCATATCCGACATACTATCGAAACTATAGACTTTCTTTTTCTTGTTCACATCTTCAAATACTACCTTGTCGTCCTGATTCAATTTTGCCCCTCCTTTTGAATATATAACCATATAAAATCCAGAAGTCTTATTTTCAAGAATGAAATCATAGTTAGAACCAGACCTTATGGCTAATTGCTTCTTTTCTGTTTTAAGTAGTTGGATGTTTCCAGGAGACTTATTATCCGCAATGATTCCACTGCAATTTTGTGCATTAAGAAATGAAATACTTGCTGACAAAACAAATATTGACAATAGCACTTTTAACAAATATTTACTCATAATGATTTATTTGGTTTATTATTATCATAATCATTAGACTCTACTACGAACTGTTTTTTATCTAAGTCGAATTAGAGGTTTTGGAAAAATACAAGGTATTTCTTGAAAAACGTAGCCTAAATTACAGTTAAAAAAAACATAGCATATTTTCAAAAAATCATAATAAAGTCTATTAAATAACATTTAAAGGAGCAATTAAAAATAGAATTTTGTTCTTCAATTGTTACTTAATACACAAGATAACAAAATTTAATTTCCTATAAAAACTATTACTTATATGAAAACGCTAGTTTTGGGAAAAACGTTGATTATCGTAGAAATCTTTGTTGCTTAGATTAAATCTGGTATAATATTATCACACCAGCAGGACGTTTTCCTTTATTTTACAATAATTTTATCCAACAATATTTTGATACGTAATAATTTTAGCCCCAATCTGCTTTTATTAATGGACAAATAGCTGTTCCTTTATAGCAAATTTTAAAAGATTAATGGAAAAATATTCCAAACAAAACCATAATAGAGCTTACCAAATCTGGCTTCCCTTACTTTTGTCCTTATTTTCAGTCATGGGAATGCTGATAGGGTATAATTTGCAAAAAACACCTTCTGTCGTAGCTTTTGAAACTGATGATAAGGACCACAATCTTCAGTTGGCCCCTACTTATGGAATGGGTAGAGTCGAAGAAGTACTGCGCTATGTGGATAATCAGTATGTAGATGATGTGGATAGGGAGAAACTAACGGAAAAAGTAATAGACGATCTTCTGGATGAACTTGACCCACACTCTAATTATATCAATGCTGATGAGTTGGGTTCTGTAAATGAAAACTTAGAAGGGTCATTTGTAGGAATTGGGATTGAGTTTGATATATTGGAGGATTCTATTTTTGTCATAACGGCTATTTCTGATGGACCATCGGACAAAAATGGCATAATGGCAGGAGATCGTATTGTAGAAATAGAGGATTCTATTGTTGCAGGAATAGGTATAACTACTGCGGGAGTAACGAAAAGACTCAAAGGAGGAAAAGGTAGTAAGGTTCGTCTAGGGGTAAAAAGAAGGAGGCAGGCTGAATTATTACATTTTGAGATTGAAAGAGATGAAATTCCGCTAAAGAGCATAGATGCTGTTTTCATGTTGGATAAGAAAACGGGTTATATCAAAATCAATAGATTCAGTGGTACGACTTATGACGAATTCCTTGCTGGTTTGGATGAACTAATGGACCAAAATATGGAAGATTTGGTCATAGATTTGAGGCAGAATCCAGGAGGATATCTCACTGAAGCAACCAGGATATTAAACCAACTCATCCAAAAAAGGAACGAAATGCTGGTTTATACAGAAGGGAAACACTCTACAAGAAGATCCTATGAAACAAAGGGTATTGTCAAATATAAGATAGATGATATAGCGATACTTGTAGATGAAGGTTCTGCTTCTGCTAGTGAGATTATGGCAGGAGCCATACAAGATACAGATAGAGGATTGATCGTAGGCAGGAGGTCGTTTGGAAAAGGATTGGTACAGGAACAATATGATTTGTCTGATGGAGCTGCATTAAGACTAACTGTGGCAAGGTATTATACTAAATCCGGTCGATTGATACAAAAATCATATACGGATGAAAAAGCCTATCATTCAGATAGGGAAGACAGATTCAGCTCCGGCGAATTAAAATCGAGGGATAGTATTCATATTATTGATACTACAAAATACTTCACAGACAATGGGAGGATAGTTTATGGTGGTGGTGGCATTATCCCGGATGTTTTTATACCTATTGATCCCATTTTAGAAAATAAATCTTATATATCATCTGCAACATATGTTCCCGAATTCGTATATTCATATTTGGATAGCCAAAGGGGAAATATATTGGAAATGAAAGAAGATAAATTTATTTCTGATTTCAAAATTATTGATGCCCAGTACGAAGCATTCAAGGATTATGTAATGAAAAAGGATTCCTCAATCTCTGAATCGGAACTGGATTTGGCAGAAAGGGAAATCAAGACAAGGATTAAAGCAAGGGTAGCAAGAAATGTGTTTGGGCAAAGGGCATATTTCAGAGTCCTAATGCAATCGGATGAAGTAATAAATAAAACGAATAAGATTTTAGATAATTCGGAAGAATATTTAAAAAAGAAATAGATATTAGGAATGATGTATAAATAAATGGACAAAAATTGGCGCAGGATTTTTTGTGAATAACAAGGCAAAAAACGTAGGCGATGCAGGGCATCGACGAGGCTTTTTAACGCAGTTAATTGCAAAAAAAACAAGTCAAGATTGGATATTTATTTGTTCGCCATTCCTAAACTTGCTTTCAAACAACTTTTTAGTCCCAAAGAATTTACAAATAGGAAAACCAACAAAGAAGCAAACAATCTAATACTGTGGTTGTTATAATATTGGATGTTGTTCGATTCATACTAGAGGGTATGTTAGGAAATTGAATACAGGATTGTTTCTTCATCAAGCCAAGAAAATGAAGGGGAAAAGAAAGGTCATATTATGGTTTAGACAGGATTTGAGATTACATGATAACGAAGCATTGTTCGATGCGATGGAAGTCAGTGAAAATGTAATTCCTGTTTATGTATTTGATAAAAGGATTTTTGAAGGAACAACAAAGTTCGGATTTCATAAAACATCCAAGTTCCGGTCGAAATTTATTCTTGAAAGTGTCATTAACCTAAAAGAATCGCTCCGTTCTCGAGGCTCTGATTTATTGATTAGGATAGGAGAACCCGAAGAAGAAGTTTACAAAATAGCCAAAGCATTACGTACAAGTTGGGTTTTTTGCAACAGGGAAAGAACAGAGGAAGAAGTTATTGTACAAGATGAATTGGAAAAAAAATTATGGAGTATAGGGCAGGAGATTCGCTATTCTAGAGGAAAAATGCTTTACTATACCCAAGATTTGCCTTTTCCTGTCAGCCATACACCCGATGCTTTTTCAACTTTTAGAAAAGAAGTGGAAAAAGTAGTGAAAATCAGGAAACCATTTGCCACACCCGAAACCATCCCTACGAATTTTGGAAAATTGAAGTTAGGTGATATGCCTACCTTAGAAGAATTGGGGCACTCGAATTTTGAATTTGATGCAAGAGCCGTCCTTGATTTTAAAGGAGGAGAATCAGAAGCATTGGCAAGGCTGAAATACTTTATTTGGGATTCGGAGCTAATAAAAAACTACAAAAATACAAAAGACGGATTATTGGGAGAAGCCTATTCTTCCAAATTATCTCCTTGGCTTTCACAAGGTTGTCTATCTCCGAAACAAGTTTATCATGAGCTGAAGAAATTTGAATCCGAGAAAGGAGCTAATGAATCAACCTACTGTTTATTTTTTGAATTAATATGGCGTGATTTCTTCCGTTTAATGGGAAAAAAATATGGAAATGCCATTTTTCAGAAAGGAGGGCCCAAACATGAAACCAACCACGAACTGAACGACGAAATGCACCTCTTCGAATTGTGGAAACAAGGAAGAACCGGAGTGCCTTTCATTGATGCGAATATGAAAGAACTCAACCAAACGGGTTTCATGTCTAACCGAGGAAGGCAAAACACCGCAAGCTTCTTGGTCAAGGACTTAAAAGTGAATTGGCAAATTGGTGCGGAATATTTTGAATCCATGTTATTGGATTATGATCCTTGTAGCAATTGGGGAAATTGGAATTATATCGCCGGAGTAGGAAGTGACCCTAGGGAAGACCGTTATGTCAATATCATTTCCCAAGCCAAACGTTATGACCCCCAAGGAGAATATGTCAAGACTTGGTTGCCAAAGCTCAAAAGATTGCCCTCTGATAGAGTACATATTCCCGACACTCTATCCCCGTCCGAACAAAAAGAATTAAACCTAAAATTAGGAGCTGATTATCCTAAGGCAATGCTGAGTACTAGTCGTTGGACAAAATAAATCATCCAAACAACCTCTAAGTAGACTTCTTTTACAATTTGGTATCAATATTGTAAGAATTCTAATGTGTTGTGAGTAGTAATTACAATACATTAGGATTTATTCATATCTGTTAAATGTGTATTGAGAATTGCCATTTAATAAAATAATTATATAAATTTAGCTTGTACTATGAATATCCGATTTTGTTAAGTGATGACACACTACCTCACTTAAAAATTAAAAGCATCAGAGAAAATTAAAACTACTCGTTATGGTATTACGTAGCAGCATCTTCCCCTTTCTATCTTTTTTCCTTTGTTTACCAATGTTTGTCCAAGCCCAATGTTTGGAGGGTGATTGTGATAATGGCAAAGGAGTCTATAAATTTCCTAGCGGTTCAATTTACCAGGGACAATTCCAGAACGGACAATTCCACGGTTGGGGTGAATGCAAGTACGCAGATGGCGACCGCTACGAAGGCTGGTGGGCTGACAGAATGCCTGATGGAACAGGAACATTGTATAAATTAGATGGCACAATCTCAAAAGGCTTGTGGAAAATGGGTACTTTAGTCGATGAAGAGGGTGAAGTACTCGATTCTGATTTTGCACAAAAGACAGTAGAGGACGGGGAAGTCCAAACCGGTTGCCTTTCGGGGAATTGTAAAAATGGAAAAGGTATCATGGCTTTTCCGGATGGAGCAAGATATGAAGGTGTTTTTGTAAAAGGAAAATTTCATGGATTAGGTAAATGGTATTATACCAATGGAGATGTTTTTGATGGAAATTGGCATGAGAATTTCCCACATGGCGACGGAAAAATCATCCATGAGGATAACTCGGAAACCAAGGGCGTTTGGGAATTCGGAGCGTATCTTGGGGAAACAAGAGGAGGAAGCATCAGGGATTGTTCCTATGGAGATTGTGGAAACATAAAAGAAGGATACTATACCTATTCTGATGGTACTAAATATAGAGGTGAATTCAAGAATGGGATACCTAGAGGCTGGGGAAGGGTAGAATACCCGGGAGGCGAATTATATGAGGGGGATTGGGAGAACGATATTGCCCACGGGTATGGAACATTTGTGACCTCTGACGGAAAGGAATTCGTAGGACTTTGGGATAATGGACAATACCAGCCTTATAAAGAGGTTTCGGATCCATCCAAATATGTTGAAGATAATGGAGATACGAAAGTTTGGGCGGTCATAGTAGGTGTATCTAGTTATACACATATGAAACCCTTGAAATATTCTGACAATGACGCATTCAGATTAATGGCATTCATGCAGAGTCCGGCGGGTGGCGCATTGCCTGATGAACAAATAAGAGTATTGATAGATGAGGATGCAACTCATGAAAGCATCATTGCATCCATGAAAGAAATTTATGGAAAAGCAGACAAGGATGATTTAATCATGCTTTATTTTTCCGGACACGGTTTGAAAGGCTCTTTTTTGCCGATTGATTATGACGGTTACCACAATAAGCTTTTACACACAGAAATACAGGAAGTATTCGATAAAAGTTTAGCGAAATATAAATTATGTATTGCTGATGCTTGTCATTCCGGAAGCTATTCCTTTGCCTCTAAAGGCAATTACAGTGTGGACGATATGATATCTGAATATTATAATACCTTATCCGATTCCAAAGCGGGGACAGCATTGATGCTTTCTTCCAAACCAGAAGAAACTTCCCTTGAATCATTAAGGGTCAGACAAGGAGTTTTCAGTCATTACTTATTGAGGGGAATGAAAGGGGAAGCCGATTATAATGGCAACGGAATTGTAACACTAAAAGAATTGTATAGCTATATTTCAGAAGAAGTGAAATCCTATACCCAATTAAGGCAATCGCCAATAATCAAAGGTGACTTTGATGGTGAAATGCCAGTCAGTGTCGTAAGGAAATAATTTCATTGAAAATATAATAGGAACAAATCCCCACTTGCCAAGACAAGTGGGGATTTGTTCGTTTAACCTATAGAATAATTCTGGTTTTATAAGCAAATTGAATTATCCTGGCTTTGTTTTAAAGGGCAAGGAATTGATATTTTCCATTGGTGAAATAGAATTTTATAGGATATAAATCCAAGAATGGAACAGCTTCTAGCTAATACAGTCGATAATTCATCGGAGATACTACCAAAGACTACGATTTTAAGATAAAATAAGCGTACCTTTGCAGCCATTATTAAAAAGGTAAACTGTTATCATGGAAACTTTTGCGGAGTTAGGACTAAAAGAGGAAGTAAATAAGGCTTTGGAAGACTTGGGTTTTGTAAAACCCACGCCTATTCAAGAAAAAGCTATCCCACACTTATTGACATCAGAATCTGATCTTGTGGCGTTAGCCCAAACGGGTACAGGAAAGACGGCGGCTTTCAGTTTACCTATAGTAAACCAATTGGATGAAAATGAGAGGTCTGTTCAGGCTTTCATATTAAGTCCTACGAGGGAATTGTGTCTTCAAATTGCGAAAGACATTGAAAAATTCACGAAATACCAAAGGAAAATCAAAACCATCGCCGTATATGGTGGTGCTAGGATTGATACCCAAATCAAGCAATTATTGGCCGGAGGACAAATCGTAGTCGGTACACCGGGTAGGGTTTGTGATATGATTCGTAGGAAAAAATTGGATTTATCCAATATCAAATGGGTCGTTCTGGACGAAGCGGATGAAATGTTATCTATGGGCTTCAAGGATGAATTGGATTTCATATTGGAGACCACTCCGGAAGAAAAACAAACTTTACTTTTTTCTGCTACCATGCCTAGGGAAATTGCCCGTATTGCCAAAAAATACATGACTGACCCTTTGGAAATAGCGGCAGGAGAGAAAAATATAGGGGCGAAAAACGTAAACCACGTTTATTATACAGTCCAGCAAAGGAATAAATACCAAGCACTTAAAAGAATTGCGGATGTAAATCCGGATATCTATAGCATTGTCTTCTGTCGTACGAGAAGAGAAACCCAAGAAGTAGCCGATAATCTAATCCGTGATGGATATAGCGCGGATGCATTGCATGGTGACTTGTCCCAGGCACAAAGGGATGTGGTGATGAGGAAATTGCGTAGCAAACATCTTCAGATTCTGGTAGCGACAGATGTTGCTGCGAGGGGAATAGATGTGGACAATTTGACTCATGTAATCAATTACACTTTGCCTGACCAGGTAGAATCCTATACACATAGAAGTGGGCGAACAGGGCGTGCAGGTAATAAGGGAACTTCCATTGTCATTGTAACAAGCAGGGAAGTGTACAAAATCAGACAGATTGAGAAAAAGATAGGTAAGGAATTCGAGAAAGGAATGATTCCAAAGGGGCGAGACATTTGTGAAACCCGTCTTATATCCATGATAGAGAATTTGAAGAAAGTGGAAGTGGATGAGGAGAACATCAATGAATTCCTACCGGGAATTTATGAGAAATTGGAAGATTTGTCAAAAGAGGATGTCATCAAGAAATTCGTTTCAGTGGAATTCAATAAAATCCTTGCATACTATAGAGGTGCTAGGGATTTGAACGAAAGTGATGGACGTGGGAGGGATAGAGATAGAAACGGAAGAGACCGAGATCGAGGAGATAGAAGAAGCAGGGATAGGGATGATAGAAGAGGTAGGGACAGAGAAGATAGAGGTGACAGAAGAGATAGGAATAGCGGAGTGGAGTTCGCCCGTTTCCATATCAATGTGGGACAAAAGAACAATCTTAATCCAGCCCGATTAATGGGTATGATTAACGAAATCCCCTCTGTGAGTAAAGTTGAGATAGGACAAATAGAAATATTCAAGAAATTCACTTTCTTCGATGTTGATGCTAACTTGAAATCAGAAATATCCGAAGCATTGTCAGGAATGGATTTTGAGGGAACAAGTATCGTAATAGAACCCGTAAAGGAAAGACCTAAAACAACAACATCAAGAAGAGGAGATAGGAAAGACCGAAGTGATAGGGGCGGATACAATAAGTCAAGGTCCGGAAGAGGCGGCGGCGGAGATAGAGCCAAGCGGGCAAAAGACAATTTCAGAAAGAAAAGAAGAAGATAGGCTAAATTTTGAAGTCCCTATAGATTCTTTTCCGAAGAAAGAACATCCTATCCAAAAGGAGCCATCAGAAGGTATAGTAATATTATCCTCCATGACGGCTCCTTTTGGCGTTTTATGGATGTGGGTCTATGGCTCCAATCTTTTTTTGGGAGACACTAAATCATAAAGTGTGTAAATTAAAACAGCTTCTAATTGGGAAACAAAACAAAAATCCCTTTGGAGATTTTACACACTCCAAAGGGATTTAGTAATTTGATTTTATTGCTTACTTCTTAGAAGAAAGAGGCTATAAAGATTAATAACCAAATGATACTTAGAAGAACGGCTAATCCTCCTAGAACAATTCCTAGTATGCCAAAAATTTTCTTGGGTTCTTCTCTTTTTAGGGAGATGATACCAAATACAATACCTGCTACCCCTAATGTGAATCCTCCATAACCAGTGAAAAATGTGCTTAATCCTAGCCCTCCTGCTGCAGTGCCGATAATTCCAAATAGGTTTTCTTTAGCCGAAGATTCTTTTCTTTTTTTATTAATCTTCTTGTTCATTTTTTTAACAGCGTTATGAACAATTTTCAAGCCCATTCTTTCCCTCAGCTTCAGTTTTCTACCAACTTTGGCTTCAATGTCGGTTCTAGACATGGTTAGGATTTCATTCACTTCCAATTGGGTGAAAATGCTTTCTTTCTTTTTCTTTATGGTTGTTTCTGTTTCAGGACTTGGACCAGAAATTACAGCGTAAGAATTAAAATTAATTCCTAGCATCATAAATAAAATAACTGTTGTTTTAAAAATTGTTTTCATAAAATAATATTAAATAGATTAAAAAATATGGGATCAAAAGACAGGGATAATCTTTTATTAAGAAAAAGGTAGGATGTTGCTTTTTGATTCCAAAGCCAATAAACGTTATTTTTTTGAAATGAAAAAATAAAAACAAAAAAAAATGTGAAAATAATGTTAATT
>JAHDHJ010000077.1 GCA_020631375.1 Saprospiraceae bacterium
TAACTGCTAACTGCTAACTGCTAACTGCTAACTGCTAACTGCTAACTGCTAACTGATAACTGATAACTGATAACTGATAACTGATAACTGATAACTGTAAATGGTAAAGCTATCCTTGGTTATTATCACTAAAAATGAAGAGAAGCATATTGGTGATTGTATTCTCTCAACTAAGGATCTGGTGGATGAAATTGTGGTATTGGATGATTATTCTTCGGATAGAACCCCAGACATTGTTCTTGAACAGAATGGTATTTTCCATCAACAAAAATTAATCGGTTTTGGAATTCAAAAACAAAAAGCGGTTTCCCTAGCTACTCATGATTGGGTGCTATGTTTGGATGCTGATGAACGGATTTCAGATGAATTATACCATTCTATTTCTGCTTGGAAAAAAAATCCTTCTTTATTAATAAAAGGCTATTCTTTTAATCGTTTGAGTTTTTATTGTGGAAAAGCCATCAAAACTTGTGGTTGGTATCCCAATGATGCCATACGGTTGTTTGATAAAAGATTCGGGCATTGGAACAACAAGCCCGTGCATGAGGGCGTAGAAATGAATCAGGGAGTAAAGCATGGTTTTCTAGAAGGAGATTTGATTCATTATACCATGGAAAGTGTAGAAGAACATATTTTCAAAACAAAAAAATATGCTTCAATAAAAGGTCAAGATTTAAAAAATAGAAATTTCTTTTATTTATTTTCAAAATTAATGTTCAATCCTTTTTTCGTTTTTTTTAAAATGTTTATTCTTAAAAAAGGGTTTTCGGATGGTATTCATGGATTTAATATTGCACGAATTTCCGCATGGGGTGAAGTTTGGATTTATACAAATGCATTATCAAAAATAAAAAAATAGGAGCATATAAAAATATGCTCCATTATACAAAACTAAACAAAAATTACTACTACTTCTTTTTCTCAATTTGTATCTGTCACTTTGCCAATTAATTTAAATTCTGTTCGTCGGTTCAATTGCCGCCCTTCGGGATTATCCGATCCATCCGGATTTTTATTTCGGGCAATGGGAGAACCTTCTCCATAACCTTTAGCTTGCAATCTGAAATCAGGTACGCCTTTTCCAACTAAATAAGTCACAACGCTTTGTGCTCTTTTTTCGGATAAATGCAAATTATAATCTACCGATCCTTTGCTATCCGTATGCGACCCGATTTCTAAAATAATATTCGGATTCAACACCATGAGGTTATAAATATTTTCCAATTCCACTTTTGATTCTTCCCTTAGATAAGACGAATTAAAATCATATAAAATATTTTCAATTTGAAACGCTAAATTCAATTCTTCTTTTTTCAATTCTAAATCGTAACGGATATTATCGTAATTATTTCCAGTATCTAAATCATAACTTTCGGTGAGATACCCTTCTTTGCTGACCACCAAACGAATTTTTTTATTGATAGGAACACACAATCTATAACCTTCGGCAGTAGAAAGCACTTTTGTCACTTCTACCATTTCGCCTCTTTCATTTTTCTCCAATACTTGAATCGTAGCTCCCGGCAATATTGATTTTGATTTGGAATCATTTCCAAAAACCAAACCAGATAAATCCACACAATCCACATCTATAGAAATATCTTTTCGGATGTTATTCCGCCCTTTAGGCAAAATGGTTTCTTCATTCCCTTCAAAATTTTCCTTTGAAGCTCTTACGACATATTTCTTTGTATTATCTAGCGTGAATACATAGGGTTGCTGATTATGCGTAACAATAGAAGAAACCAAATTTAATTTTCCTTCATCATTAATTTCTAATAATTCAACTCTCGCATCATCTATTGGGGCTTTAGTGGGATCATCTTTTTTGTACACAATTCCCTCCAATTTTATTTTCGCGGATGACGGATTAATTTGTACTCTAAAAATATCATCACAACAAGTTTCACTTTCTACATTTTCTGTTCCTTTTCGATTGGATGAAAAATATCCTTTTTCCAAAGAAGCATCCAAGGCAAAATACATATCATCTGCGGCAGAATTGATGGGTTGGAAAAGATTTTCGGCTACTGTCCATTCGCCCAAAGCTCCGTGAGATTTAAAAATATCAAAACCACCGTAACCTGGATGTCCGTTAGAAGAAAAATATAAAACTCGATCCAAGGTATTATAACAAGGAGAGATTTCGTCTCCAGGAGAATTTACCATACGTCCCAAATTGGTTGCTTGTGAAAAAGAGCCATCTCCTTGAAGATATGCCATCCAAATATCCATTCCTCCCATTCCACCTTTTCTATCACTGGAAAAATATAATTTTCCATCAATAAAAAAGGGAGTAGAATTTGAGGCTCCTGCCGGATTAATGGTTACACCTAATCTTCTTGGTTCCGTCCATTCTTCATTTCTTAAAGTAGTGACAAATATTTTGCAATCGGGTAAATTATTTTTTTGTGACTCACAACGGGTGAAATAAAATCTCTTACCATTTTCCGTATAGGTTCCATGACCATTGTGTATTTCTTTTTTATTGATGATATCTGTCATGGGAATGCCTTCATCGGTGAGATCTCCATTTTTTTCTAATGTGGTTTTAAATATTCTAGAATACACCATTTCTTCTTCGGGCATGATATATTCATCAGCCCTTAACGTAGAGTATATGATCTCACCTCCTTCCAATGGCATGGGAGCATATTCAGAATACTTGGAATTCATGAGTTCCATTTTTTCAAGCACGACAATATCTGCCTCTCTACCACTCATTGCCATTTCGCAACCATCTATTGCATTTTGAATTAATTCCTTTTGGATATCTCCGCTCATTACGGAATTATAAATTCGATATTCTTTAATGGCTTTTTCATATTCGCCATTTTGCTTGAGCATGTTCGCATAACTCCAACGGGCATTGACATACTTATTATCACTGTCTGCTACTAATACCTGATTATAATATTCTGCCGCATTGGGATAGTCCCTTGCTTTTTCATAGGTTGATGCCAGAAGATATAATAAGTCCACATCTTCTCCTTTTAACTCCACTGCTTTTTTCAAATAATCGACCGCATTATAATAGCTCGATTTTTTTAATAGCTGTTGTGCTATTTCATAATTTGTCAGCCAAGATTGACGCCCCTTTCCAGGTTGTGCCATTAGAGAAAAAGAACATAAAAAGAAAACGAGTGTATAAATTAAATTTTTCATTGTAATGATTTTAAATCAGGGATTAAAAATATCTCAAGGCGGGTAAAATCGGTTCGGAATCTTCTTTCGACAAACCAATGAATTGGAATGACAATTCGAAATCTCCTTTACCTCTTGTCAATGCTCCAAGTTTTGATGTAGTTACATCATAACTCATTCCTAGTCTCATATTTTTAAAATCCAATCCAATGGTAGCTACTGCAGCATCTTGCCAACGATATCCTCCACCAACAAAAAAGGCATTATCAAAACCAAAGGTAAAATGAATGTTCGCCCCGCCTGCAACTTCCATTGCTTGGGCTTGGGTCATAAATAAAAAATAAGGTTGTATTCCTATTTTAGGATTAATGGAATGAAAAATTTCGGCATTGGCAATAATTCTATGCGGTCTAGCATTTTCTACATTTGACACCCCCTCATCCATTTTCAATACGTGCAAAAAAGAACCTCCTATTTTGATGTGTGTTTTTGCCGAAGGGTACACTGCATACACCAAGCCCACTCTAGAATCAATATTAAAAAAACTTGTATTTTCAAAGGTTTCTCCACTTGAACGATCCGAATCCAACGTATAACCATCATATTGGGAAGCAAAGAGCATATCTTGTGTTTTGAACCTTCGGTTCATCAAGCCTCCATTTAAACCGATAGAAATAAAATGTTTTTCTTTTTTATCCAAACTAAAATGCCCTGCCCCACTCAGCAAAACAGTTAAGTTGGTCAATTTATTATTCGAACTACTTAAATCATTTACAGCAGCTAATCCCAAACCAAAAGAATGTCTTTTTTCTTTTTTGGTTTTTAAATTTAAATCAAAGGATAAAGCGGGTGTATTAAACACACCGGATCGTGTAACACCTGTCCATTGTCTTTTATAATTCAAATTAATTCTATACTTCCCTTCTATATGTCCCGTTAATGCTGGGTTCAATATTAACGGTGTCATACAAAATTGAGAAAAATGGACATCTTGGGAATTCATCTCCAGAGGAGAAAAAATTAAAAAACCCAAAAGGAGTAAAAGTATATGTTTCATGTTTGTTTTCATTAATTGATTTAAAACCTACCCAAGAGGAAAATTCCCATCAGGTAGGTGCGATTGAAATAAAAATCTTAGCGCATCAGGACAATATCTCCTGACACAACTTGAGGTGTTTCGTTTTCTATTTGATATTGTATGACATAAACATATGTATCCAGCGGTTGTTGCTTTCCTTTGTAGGTTCCATCCCAGGGAGTTGAAGGATCGTCGAATATTTTTTGCCCCCATCTATTATATACCATAAAAGATTGAACGACTACATTTCCTTCGATGATGGGATAAAATTCGTCGTTGTTATTATCGAAATTCGGAGTAAAGGTATTGGGTACCAGAAAAATATTTTTTATGGTGACTTCTATTTCTACTTCTTGTAACATAGCACACCCATCTTCTGAAGTAACGAGCACTGCATAAATTGTTGTTTCTTCGGGTGAGGCGGTTACCGTTTGATCGGTGGTAGAAGAAAGACCATCGCTAGGAGACCATTGGTATGTAGGGTTCGTTGCATCAGTAATAACAGAAAGTTCTATCGTTTCTCCTTCGAATACCGGTCGGTTTTCTTCTGTTGTTCCATTCATTTCAATTCCAACAGAAAAAGCCGGTATTTCATCTACTATTTCGGAAGCCATATTTTCGCAACCATTCGCATCAGTAACGGTTAGTACATATGTATCAGGTTGCAAATCTACCCGTACACTATCCGTACTTCCATCCGACCATAAAAATTCGTAAGGCGGCATTCCCCCTACTACTTCAATTGCAATGTTACCGTTGTCCATTCCCTCGCAAGAATTCGCACTAGAAGAAATCGTAAGCATCAAAGAATCAGGTTCAGAAATGGAAACCACCGCTCCATAATCCAACGAACAATTTGAATTATCAATGACTTGGATTTCGTATGTCCCTATTTCTAAATCGGAAAACATGTACGAAGCGTTAGCATCGGTTACAAATGTATTCCCTCCATCTATAGAATATTGATAAGGCGTTTGTCCGCCATTTAATGAAATAAAAATAGAACCATTATTTTCGTTGTAGCACAATACATTTTCTGCCACAACATCTAGTATTTCAAAATCATCGCAAGTCGGATCATTCAACAATGCCAACTCAGAAACAACACAACCATTCGCATCAGTCACCATGATGTTACAAGCTCCCGCGGCTAAATCAGTAATATAATAATCGCCTCCACAAATACCGGCTCCCATAATTGGCAATCCACAACTGGTAGAAAAACTAAATGGAGATAATCCTCCAGAAATAGAAATACAAACTGTACCATCTGTCCCTCCTACCGTACTCGGATTTGCCTCTGTAAGCGTAATAGATAATGTATCGGGTTCATCAATCACTACGATACCTCCTGTACCAGACGTTGTACAACCTCTTTCATCGGTGATTAACACCTCATAATTCCCTGCCTCTAAATTATTAAAGGTATAATCTGTATTCGTTGTATTAACGGGAACAACACCGTTTCCAATATCATAGGTAATTTCTCCGGTGGCATTTCCTACCTCTATGGTAATCGATGCATTATTTTCTGTGGGACAAGTTTCATCTTGGGAATAAATAGAAATAATTTCCAAATCAGAGCAATCGGGTTCTAGCACTTCTACGCCCGACAATGTTGTAGAGCAATTATTTCCATCTTCAATCTGAATATTATATGTACCAGACGTTAGACTAGATATTTCATAATAGTCAGAACAATTAGGAGAAACTCCTGTACCTAAGGTTCCCTCTTGTGGTGACCAAGTAATTGTAATGGGAGGAATACCTCCTTCCCAACAAATTCCAATTACTCCATCATCTCCGTTTACTGTTGTAACGTCTGTTACATAACTTATAGCTGCCAAATTCACGATATGGATTTCTACTACATCCGTTACTGCTGAATTCCCTGAACAAGCTCCGTTTTCAACTTCCCACTGAAATTCATAAACACCCGAGACCAAACCCAATACTTCGGTATTGAATAATTCATCATCTACAATAATTGCAGAATTAGGCCCGGACAATTGAGTCCATGTCCCATTTCCTATTTGAGGATTATTTGCTGATAAATTTGTTGAATTTACATTACAAAGAATTTGATTGGGTCCAGCATCCGAATCTATATTATTATCATCTACTTGTACCTCGACTAACGATGACAAGAGTAATTGACAATTCGTATTATTTGTATTTATCGCTAAAACCTGGAAAGAGGTTGTGGTAGAAATTATACCAGTGGGCAATGCAATGGTTCCTCCATTTCCAACAACGGGTACTCCTACATTATTCCCGGAAGGATATATTTGTAAATGATATTGAACATCTGTTTCTGAATTATTAATTTCGATGTTTGTCATCCCTGCACCACAAATTGCAGCATCTGTCGGAACAATAATTAATGAAGGATTCGGGTCCGGTGTCAAATCAACCACGACTTGCAAACGAGTGTCACTTTCACAACCATCCAATATTTGGGTGGCATAATAGTCTTCCCCGTTGACAAGCGTGGTATTGATATTAAGTGCAGATAACGAATTAGTATCTTCATACCATGTAATATCCGTTCCATTCACTGATAAATCAGCTAAGGTTGGGTTATCTGACTGGCAAAATTCCTGTACATTGGTTCCTGTTGGAGCATCCGGATCAATGATTGTTATTGTTATTTCGAAGCGGGTATCACTTTCGCATGCGTTCGTTGTTTGAGTGGCGAAATAATTTTCTCCATGTACCAAAGGTTCGGTAGAAATTAAAGGTGTATTTGAATTTAATTCCGAATACCATTGTATCGACGTTCCTTGAGCATTTAAATCTGCTACTGTAGGATTATCTATCGCACAAAATTCTTGGGTAGCCATTCCTGTTGGGGCAGCGGGGTCAATAATTGTAATGATTATTTCAAAACGGGTATCACTTTCACAACCATTAACGGTCTGCGTCGAAAAATAAGACTGCCCGTCGATAAGAGGCGTGGTGAGATCCAAGGATGTGGGCGTTGAGATATCTTCATACCAGACAATATCTTGTCCATTCGCCATCAAATCAGCAACGGTAGGATTATCAATAGAACAAAATTCTTGGTTGGACATTCCGGTTGGAGCATCCGGATCTTGGATAATGGCATTGACTGATAAACGGGTATCACTTTCGCAACTACTTTCTATTTGGGTGGCAAAATAATCTTCTCCATTTGCCAAAGGAGTGGAAGGAGCCAAGGGGAAAAGGCTATTGGCTTCCTCGTACCATTGGATAGACCCGCCGGTCGCTGACAAATCTGCTACGGTAGGTTGATCTATAGAACAAAATTCTTGGGTGGGTAATCCGGTTGGTGGTGCCGGATCTTCTATATTCACGAACACTTGTAAGCGGCCAAAGCTCTCGCAACCTCCTACGGTTTGGGTAGCAAAATAATCTTCTCCATTAATAATAAATTGATTGGAGGGAATTGATGTAGGAGAAGTTTCTGTTGCATACCATTTAATCTCTGTACCAATCGCAAATAAATCTGCAACGGTAGCATTGTCTATCGAGCAAAAATTCTGAAATGGATTTCCTACAGGTGGAGTTATTTGTATAACAGAAATACTTAAACTATTGGAAGACAAAGTTGAACAAACCGAAGCAAAAGAAGAAACATTGCTAATATGATCACCTTGACTAACATTCAACGTGCCATCATAGGATAATCCATAGACTTGATATTCACCAGTAGGCATGATATCGAAGTTGAAGATAGAATTGGTTACGACTACTTGAACATCCCCAATATTATTAATGATGATATAAGCATAATTGAGGCCTACAACTTCTGAGCCCGTATTATTAAAAGCACTATCATCTACATATCCATCCTTACAAATTACTGTTGGAGTTGAGGAAGAAATAAAAGTACTCTCACAGGGTAAGTAAGATTTGTCTTGCTGTCGATCTCCATTGGTTTCTGAATGGGCCGCCAAGAATGTTGCTCCTTGTACAAAAAGTACAAGAAACAAGAGTGTTCTCAATGTCATTTGTTTTCCTTTTTAGTGCGTTTGGATTAGGGACTCTTCGTTTATTTTTGTATTTAAACTATTCTCTTCTCTAAAATGTCAACCTGATGCTTTTGGTTTCCTTAAGAAAAAGCAATCAAATTGTTAATTTTATTATATTATTTTATTTGTTACGTTAGAAAGGAATAAAAAGTTTCAAATATTTTTAAAATACACCAAAATTCATACCAACTTATGTCGTCACTGACAAGCTATTAATTTATGATAACATACTATTTGAATTATGATAATCAATAAAATAGAAACATGTAAAACATGATTAACAAAGAAAAACTACTAATTATCCGTCACTAATAAAACGTAAAAAAGGCTAAACTTTTCATTAAAGTTCAGCCTTTTTAGGTACCCTAATTTAGCTATTTACGCCATCGAAAAGTGCTTTCGCACCTGATCTACTTTAGGATTCATATACCAAAACCAAAGAGGGGGAATCATAGCCATTAGTATAGAAGCAGGATACCCCAAGGGCAACTGGGGAGATTCGTCGAAGTGACGCAAGACTTGATATTTCCTGTTTGCCTTGAAATGATGATCGGAATGACGGGTCAATTCGTAGAGGAAAATCCGTCCTAATTCATGATTGGAATTCCAAGAATGGTGAGGCTTTACGGGTTCGTATCTGCCGGATGGCAATTGTTTTCTCCTCAATCCATAATGTTCGATATAATTTACAGCTTCTAATAAAAGGAAACCCATTATGCCGGCAGCTATGGCAAAAGGAAGCATCATCCAACCAAAATAAAATGCGATGGCTCCTAGATATAAGATCTGAATAGCTTGATAACTCCACATAGGATTTTTGATAAGGTGGTAAGGAGAATATCCGGCCCTTTTGGCTTGGTCGAATGAAATTTTCCAAGCAGAAACATAGCTCATGACGGAAGATCGGATAAAGAAGGTATATATTATCTCATTATACCTTGAAGATGCAGGATCCTTATCTGTCGAAACCCATTTATGATGCCCGAAATTATGCTCGATGATAAAATGCATGTAGAAAGAAGGCAATAATAATATTTTGGCAAACATCCGTTCATACCAGGTTTCCCGATGTCCTAGCTCATGGGCGATATTGATCCCATTCCCTCCTAGTAGAATGCCCGTGGTAATGGTCATTCCCACCAACTCCCACCATTGGTGTCCTCCTTGGCTCACAGTCCAGAAAAAATATACTAATAAGAACCAAATAATAGGGACGTTCGCATATAGAATGAAATCAAACAATCTTTTTTTGAGTTGTGAATCTTCTTCTTCTACTGTAAGATTTTCGGTGGAACCGGTGTAGAATAATTCGATTAAAGGAATCGCTACAAAGGCAATCAAAAATCCACCAAAAGACCAAAACCCACCGAAATAGTAGGAAGCGAAAACGATAGCAGGAATGATATATGCAATCAGATATTTTAAATCTCTCATTTCGATTAATATTATTGAGTTAATATATTTTCAAAATCAATACAAATTTACAAAAATCGAACTATATTTCAAAAATAGTTCGATTTTTTATTTACATTGCAGCATGGGAAGAAAAGCTAAGGACAGGAAAAGGAAAGATAATCCTAAAAAAAGGAGAGAATGGATCATCCAACTTTACCCTTATTTCAAGAAGAATGGATTGAAGGATCTGAGAATGGATATCATTGCACAACTGCTTGGAAAAAGCAAGTCTACTGTTTATGAATATTTCGCGACCAAGGAGGAAATAGTGGCAGAAACCATTGCTTATAAACTTGAAGCACTAATGGGTTTTGATGAGATACTCAAAAATTACACACTGGATTTAGAAACCCGGTATCAGCAACTTATGGAATATATGATTCCTGTTCTCACCGACATCTCAAGTATTTTAATGGTAGATATCAAGGAACAATTTCCCCAATTGTGGAACCATGTAGAGTCCTTTTATGATTATGCTGGAGATGCCTTATCCGAATATTACGAAGAAGGTATGAAAAAAGGAACGTTCAGGAAAGTCAGACCCGCCTTACTGACCCTTAGCGATCGCTTTTTCTTCACCGAATTAGCCGATCCCCAATTCTTGAAAGAAAACCACTTAAAACCAGAAGAAGCATTCAGGGAATATTTCGAATTAAAGTTCAGAGGGTTGTTACTTTAAAGCTAGAGAAAAGTCATATATTGTGAATCCTCCCTTACAATGCATCTAATTTGGGTAAAGCTACTACAAAATATAGGCTTGCATTAATTATTAATATTTTTGCATTGATATTATCCATTACCATTCTAGGTCTGGATGTATTAGTGATGCCCTACCCTACTATTATTGGTTTATTAGGCTTAAGTCTATCCCTTACTTTTTGGAAAAAAATCAAAAAGAATCTTCTCCCTATCATATTTGCGTTGGGACTACTTCCCACTCATCTCATCATATTACATAGTATTCATCATGCTCCAGAAAATATAGGGAACATTTTCGCTTATTCTCTAGTGACACTAGCTACTTCTGTTATTTACAATAAGAAGAAACATATTTTTAGTTATCTGCCTATTTCTGTCCTAGCTTTATTGGTCGTCGTCGTAGGCAATTCAGTACAGGAACATTTGGTAAGTGGTTGGATATTCCATGCTATTCTTTGTTCCATGTGGGGTATCATGGTGGCATTCCGTTTACCCGAAACCTTCACTTTTATGGATGAGGATGCTGTAGATTATGCGTATCTTATGGAGAATCTTCATGAAGGCGTCATGTTTGTAGATAATACCGGCAAATGTGTCGAAGTGAATAAACGCTGGGAGGAAATTACAGGTTATTCCAGAGATGAGCTTATCAATGAAGAAGTGACCAACATGCTGCTTTACCCAGAAGATATAGTATTTATGCAACAACAATCTGAGGAAAGGATGAAAGGAACTTCGAACCGGTATGAACTTAGAATCAAGACCAAAAAAGAGGGCGATCGATGGGTCTTAACCTTGGGTTCTCCCCTCATCAATAAAAAGGGGAAAGTAATTGGTTCGATGGGAATTATGACCGATCTGACCCAAGAAAAACAAATGACACTCCAACTCACAAACTATGCAAAAGAATTAGAGAAATCCTATCAAAAATTAAAATTAAGCCATAACGAATTGGAACAGTTTTCCAGTGTGGTTTCTCATGATTTACGATCTCCCATCTCTACCATTAACAGTTTTACGCAATTGCTAGAACGAAAACATGGTTCTTCTCTAAACGACGAAGCCAAAGAATATATACAGTTCATACAATCTGGTTGTGCCAATGCCCAAAACACCATAGAAGGTTTATTGCAATTGGCCAAATTCGGCACCCGAAGCATGAATAAACAAAATTGGCCTTTGGAAGCCATTCTCAAAGATGTACTACTCAATTTGAATACCCCTTTGCAATTGTCACAAGCCAGAATCACTACCGGAAAAATGGTAGATGTTTTTGGCGATCGAATCCAAATTGTACAATTACTACAGAACATCATAGAGAATGCCATCAAGTATGCCAAAACGGACACTCCTCCCCAGATTCATATAGATAGCGAAAAGAATTCTTCTGGTAGTAAAATTTCCATCAGCGACAATGGCATTGGTATAAAAGATGAATACAGAGAGCGTATATTTTGGATTTTCAACCAACTAGACCCGGCTTCGGAAGGTATTGGACTTGGTCTCGCCACTTGTAAAAAAATCATCGACAACCACAATGGGAAGCTTCATCTTGAATCCAAAGAAGGAAAGGGAACTTCCTTTCATATCTTTATTCCACAATCATAAAAAAAGCCCGCTTCAGAAATTAATCTTCAACAGGCCTTTTTCGTTGTTTCTCATCTATGGAGCCAAATTGTTTTCAAGGTTAATTCCTCAGAATGAGTTCGAGTTGTTTTGGTCGTTGTGTGTGTTATACATTTGCATGCTTAATTCCTTATTCACCTATATAGAGTCTATAATGAGAAAATGTGAGTGGTCTTTTTCTTTTCTCTTGAAAAAATTCCTTTCATATAAAAAACGCCTAGTGCAAAATTGCACTAGGCGTTTCCATCCAACACTAAAGAAAAAACTATAACTGCTCTAGTATTGATTTTGCTTTCTTACTTGAATTATAATCGGAGTTGGAAATAATGGATTGAAGCGCTTTTTTCGCTTTTTCCATGTTTCCTTTTTCAAGAAATTCATTCGCCAACCACCATTCGGCCAATTCTTTGGTATCCAATTCTTTCATGGTTGGGATGAATGTTTCCAAAGCAGTCGTAATATCCTTCCTTTCCTTATCATGGGCATCAATAATTCGTTTCAGTTCGATTTGTTCCAAACTCATTTTGATAGTAGGATCGGGTTCGACATCATCTCCCCGCATAATGTCGTGGGTCATAGATTTCACATAGGTATTGCTTTCTGCATAGACTCGTTCTACCGGAGGTTTGTCTTCTCCTTTCATGGAAAAATATCCTATAACAGCCAATCCTATACCCAACAAAATGGGTAATAGGATTCTCATCCAGCCTCGCTTGGAATTCGTAGTTGATGACTGTTGTTCCGTTTCAGCTTCCCCTCCATTTTGGTTTTGATTCTCAAGAGGAGGTGGTATCGGATGGTCTCCTTGCAACACCAAGGCATCTATTACCTGACTGGCTTGTTTGTACTTTTCGACTTCAGTTCTAAAATCGGAATCATTATCCAATTTATTTTCGAAGGCATTTAATTCGGATTCGGATAGGTCATAATCAAAAAACCTTTTCACCAAATCCAACTCCTGTTCATTTAACTGTTTTGGCATGATGAAATTATTTTAATGATGATGAATTTCCTGATACATGAGTTTCCTCAGATTATTGATACAACTCACTTTCTTTTTTGTTGCTGCATTAGCAGTTGGGATACCCAATTCCTGATGAATGTCTTTTATCTTTTTCTTTTCATACACATTCATTTTGATGAGCTTTCTACATTTCTCACCTAATTTTGCAAAAGCGGACTCTAAGGCTGTGTACATTTTTTCTTCCTCCTGTTTTCCACCTGTTGACATACTATCTCCGTCAGAAACGAAGATGTTGTTCAATCGATCTGTTTTTAACTCAACATGCTGCTTCATCATACGGTCTTTTACTTTACTAAAATTTATAAACGCATTATGTGCCATGGTATAAATGTATCCGTTTACATTCTTAGGAATTTCTTCCCCTCGAACTACGAATCGTTCCCAGAATTTAGTAATCACCATGGAACAAATTTCCCTTGCATCATCCGTTGATTGGGTCTTAGCTTTGAGAAATGGAAACAGTATGTCATCATTCACCCTTCGGATATGTTCATCCAAGAGACTTCTGTTACTCTTTCCAAGTTCTTCGAAGGCTAGAATCCAATTAAAAGGATACTCTGTTACGTTTGGACTTCTGATAATTAAAACAGCTTTAGTTAAAAATGTGAGTATTATTTCAAATGAATTTCAAATATAATATTTTTTTAGGATGCTTCGCAAGTAGAGCACGTATAGCGTAAAATAGCTTACAATTTGGAAATGAGTCTTTTAAACATCATTTTTGCTTGCTTTTCATTCAAAAAGAGGGAATTACGCATTTTTGTAGATTGCCATTTATTGAAAAATACGGTAAAACAAAATATGAAAAAAAGCCATACCCTTTATTCGAAGAGTATGGCAAAAAATAATTGAACTGCCCTAAAAATCACTATTTATCCTTTATAATTTAAGGAGTATATATCATTGCATTTTGATAAAATGCTCCCCAAGACAACCAATAACCGATGTAAGAATCAAGTGTTCCGAGTCTTTGCCCCATTCTTGGACCTTCTACTATCCGACCAAAAATATTATATTTATTACCCTCTTGATCTTGCATTAGGGTTATCGGATCTTCATCATTAATAGGCGAAAATTCCAAAAGTGTACCATCAGGCATCCGGCGATTATATGCCACTAACACATTTTTTTCCTGGCTTCCTAAAATCACAATTTCTTGCCCTTGGAATTGGTCTTGAAGGGTGTTGTAGGTTTGGGATGCAAAATGTCCGAATTGGTAAACCTTCGCTTGATTATTCACAACCACACCCAAGACTCTTTCCTTCCGAGGGAGTCTTACATCATCCGGAGAAAGAGGGAAAAGCAACCTATCCTGATTGGTCTTATAATCTCCATAGGGATAGCTACCATAGTCTCTTGAATAACCGTTGGATTTACTAACGACTTGAACGTCTGGAAACATTTCGGACCAGGTACTCCAGGGCACTTCTACTAAATGTACAAGATCTGCTTTATTGCTGATCAAATCTCCACTCACACAATCATTCCTCATTTGAGACCAATAGCTATTGGTTCTTCTATCGTAAGGAATCAGATTGGTGTTATATAACAGACCTGAAACACCAAAAGTGGTTAATTGACCGTCGACCACTCTATTCCAACCGATTCCAGTACCCGTAAGAGGACAATACGTCACTGCGAATTCGGTTCCTCCAAGACTGTCATTAATGATTTCATGCCAATCCAATATTGTGTGTGGATATCCTTTGACCCTGTTTCCGATTTCTGCTCCTAAAATCAAATCCTCGGATTGAATATAAGACGTCGTTAAATCGGGATCTAAAAAATTAGGATATTCCAAGGCAGGTATTCCATCTTTCCCTGGACCACCATCAAATATTTCATCCGTAGGGATGAGCCATTCACCAATATTGTTTTCATCTTTTTTACACGCTATCATAACTAATGCAAACAGAAGAGGCAAAATAATTATTCTGTGCTTCATATCGTCTATTTAAAATTCAATAATATCTTTTTGATTCTTTATGAATGAAAGTCGAAAATAAACCCCGGCATTTATTCGATAACTTGGGCTGAGTTGTGTTCCTTCTACTTTTCCAAATATTGGAATATCAAAGCCCGCATGAACAGCTATATTTTCTTTCAACCAAAAGCGATTATCTTGATGTATAAAAATCCATTTACCTCCGGTATTCTCCAAAACATTTTTTTCTTGTTGATCTCTTGAAGCATTTCTGAATCTAAATTGCAAGCTAGGATCGTACATAATTTTTCCAAGCAGGAGTCTATCTCCTATACCTATATGTACTTGAAGTTCGTCTCCGAATTTATACATAAAAGCATTGAGGTAATCTTTATTCTTTCCTTTCCGACTATAAATAAAAGTAGATGAAATGGTCAAGGAAGGTCGTTTCGCCAATCGGTGAATAATTTGTGACCAAAAGATTCCATCAAAAGCACCACTTCCTGGTTGTAAGTCGGCATTGATGGTTAAGCCAAAATCGTTTTTCAAATCCGAAGGCCCCGTTGGTAATTTAACCCCTACTCCAGAAACAATAGAAGTGTGTTCTGGTTCTCCTACACTCAACCATTTATATTTCAGCAATAAGGCAAGATCTCCTAAACCAAAAGTTCGAGTAATATCTTCCGAACCTCCCAGCCGAATTTTTCTCTCTTGGTTGACAACAGAAGCTAATATGTCTACAGACCAATCTGATGTAATAGCATACCCCACTTGAAATAGGACGGAACGAGTATGCCTTACTCTAGAATCATCGTTTAAAGTCCTGTCACCTACCTTTAAGGTTTTCAATACATTATCATCATAATCCAATTGAAATTGAAAGAGGCCTTTATCTTCTGAAGATAAGCCGACATTGCCAGATAAGGGTACTCCACCCGAGCAGCAAGTCTGAGCGTATATTCCAATATAGGAAATCAATAAAATGATAAAGGTTGATATCTCTTTTATAAATCCCAATCCTAAAAATGCTTTACACAAATGTAAGGCATATCTGAATTGGAATTTGTCCTAGTAATGACAGGTTGGAGAATCCGCTAAAATAAAATTAAGCGTTGTTTTCCACACCTCGATTTATAAAAGACTTTATTACGAATTATTGATTATAGACAAATTGATCTTTTGTAAAATCTACTGCGAAAAAACTATTCGTAATAAAGTCTAAAGAAAGCCTATACAATTTTCTACTTTTGTATTTAAATAAGTAGCACATGTTCAACATTGATAAGGATATCAAAAAATCCCATACCCTTACAGGTGAATTCTATAGAAGTGAAGCCATCTTTAATCAGGTAGTTGAGAAAATCTTTGCCCGCTCATGGCACTATGCCACAGATGCCGGTGCTATTAAGTCAAATATATCTATCCAACCGGTCAACCTATTACCTAGTGTGCTTGATGAACCAATTATCTTTACCAGAGATAAAAATGGTGAAGCTCATTGTATGTCCAATGTTTGTACCCATAGGGGGATGATTCTTGTTGAGGAAGGTAGTAAGAGTAGAATCATCAGTTGTAAATATCATGGGAGGTGCTTTAGACTCGATGGCTCCTTCAAAAGTATGCCAGCTTTTGAAGAAGCAGAGGGTTTTCCTTGCGATGATGACAACTTACCGCATGTGCCTTTTACAGAATGGGCGGGCATGTTATTTACTTCATTGAATCCGACTGTTTCTTTTGAGGAAATTATCCAGCCTATTCAAGAACGGTTATCTTTTTTGCCGCTTGATTCCATGATCTATGACGAATCTAAATCCAAGGATTATCATGTGAATGCGAATTGGGCATTGTATTGTGATAATTACTTGGAAGGCTTGCACATACCGTTCGTTCATCCGGCATTAAATGCTGCCCTTGATTTTGATAATTATGCTTACGAAATTTTTCCTTATTGTAATCTCCAATTAGGCATAGGAAATGGAGAGACAGAATCTTTTGATATTCCAGAAGGCCACCCTGATTATGGTAAGGATATCTATGCATATTATTATTGGGTTTATCCGAATTTGATGTTTAATTTTTACCCTTGGGGCTTGAGTTTAAACATAGTTGAACCCACTTCGTATAACACAACTCA
>JAHDHJ010000078.1:0-2041 GCA_020631375.1 Saprospiraceae bacterium
CCACTTATCGAAGCCGTAGGCAAGGCATTTACTACTACTCCGAAATTGGCAATAGTACTACAACCATTTCCATCTGTAGCAGTTACGCTATAACTTGTATTTGTCGTAGGTGATACTGATATAGAGGTTCCTGTAGAACCATCACTCCATAAGAAATTAGATGCACTCGAACTAACCGTTAAGGTCGTACTTTCTCCGAAACATATCATCGCATCGCCACTTATTGAGGCCGTGGGTAGTGTATTTTCAGAAACTGTTGCACTAGCCGTATCCGTACAACCATTCCCATCTGTAAAAGTAACCGTATATGTACCTGCTCCAACAGAACCACTGCTAACTGAAGTAGAGCCATTGCTCCATGCATAACTATATGGCAGAGTTGACCCAAAGCCACTAAACCCAGATGAAAGTGTTGTTGTTTCTCCAGCACAAACATTAGTATCTCCTAATATTATGATATCTGGCTCATTTACATTAATAGTCACTGA
This sequence comes from Saprospiraceae bacterium, assembly GCA_020631375.1. Lineage (GTDB taxonomy): Bacteria > Bacteroidota > Bacteroidia > Chitinophagales > Saprospiraceae > JAHDCE01. The sequence continues at coordinate 489 of JAHDHJ010000078.1, forward strand.
CTGCGTCATTGTGCAATTACTACCATGAGAGATTTCTAAAGTGTAAGTTGTTGTTGTTGTAGGGCAAACAGTTATTGTTTCTGTAGTTTCTCCCGTACTCCACAAAAAGCTCCTAGTGGCTGATTTATTTGATACCCCATTGTTATTTTTATTCGGGGTTTGTTTTTCATATAAACTTTTGGAATAACCTATATGCAATTCAAAACAACTGCCACAAGCATAGGTATTTGCAGAATTAAGTGGAGTGCCACTAGTATTATAAAGTCCTATACTTTCTGAATAACTCCCTGGTCCATAAATATATCCAAAAGCCCTGGATGTACATCCAAACGCATCCGTTATCGTTACTATATAAGTATTTCCTCCATCATTAAAGCCTAAACCATATGTTTCCGTTTGCCCTGTCCCCCCTCCAGACCATTGGTAAGTATAACCAGGACCAGATGGAGAAGCTGTAATTAGCACAGTTTCCCCTATACAAAGATATTCCACTGATGGTGATACAGAAGCTGTAAAACCTGTCCCAGATTCAACTATAGCAGATGCAGTTCCTACACATCCGTTTGCATCTGTCGCAGTAACCGTATAAGTACCTGCCGATACAGAACCACTACTTGAAGTAGTTGCTCCGTTACTCCAAACATAGGATGTCCCTCCGCTTGCTGTTAAAGTCGTTGTTTCTACTCCACAAACTTGAGTGGTTCCAGATATTGAGACAGAAGGTAAAGGATTCACAATTATCGTTTCCGATAATACAATATCACAACTAATTCCTCCTCCTCCTTTAGGATGTGGAGTAAATTTTGTAATAGTAACAGTATAGGTTTGATCTACAGTTAAAGGACCTACATTAATTGTGGAAGTTGTTGCGCCTGTGTTCCATAAATATGTATCTCCTCCAGAAGCCGTCAATGAGGTACTTTCTCCTTCACAAACAGTTTCCCCTCCTGTAATTTGTGGATTTATTGGATTATTTCCTATCGACAAACTAGCAACTGCATTTGCTGTACATCCTCCTTCTGCATCAGTTACTGTTACTCCATATATATCACTTGAGGAAGTTGGAGTAGCTATTATAGAACTAGTTGTTTCTCCTGTACTCCATAAATAGCTTTCATACCCTGCAATATTCATCGATAATGTAGTAGATTCTCCAACACAAACTTCAGCATTGGATACTGTAATTACCGGGTCTAATAAATAATCAATATCTAATGGTGTACTTGTAACCATACAACCTGAAATGTTGTCTGTAACTACTACTGTAAACGGAGGGTTGAAAAAATTTGTTCCTCCATTATTAATAAAATCAAGTGAGTTTTGAGCAGCCGGGGCAGGATTTCCATTTGTATCATAAAACACATATGAATAATCTCCAGAACCCGAAGTTACAGTAGCTGTTAATATAACTGTACCATTAGGGCAAACTGATGGTACATCCGAAGATATATTTACACTAGGACCTGATGTATTTATAACTGATATACTTGAAGCACCCGTACAGCCATTAGCATCTGTTATTGTAGCTGTGTATATTCCTGCGGACAAACCGC
>JAHDHJ010000078.1:2141-8416 GCA_020631375.1 Saprospiraceae bacterium
ATGGAGTTGTTCCTCCCGAACCCACAGCACTTACGGATCCATTACCCTGACCACACATCTCATCTACCTTTGACAATATTACTCCAGGACCAGATGTATTCGTAACGGATATACTTGAAGCACCAGTACAGCCATTAGCATCTGTTATTGTAGCTGTGTATATTCCTGCGGACAAACCGCTTATTGACGTTCCCGTTCCTCCATTACTCCATGCATATGTATATGGAGTTGTTCCTCCCGAACCCACAGCACTTACGGATCCATTACCCTGACCACAAGTTTCCGGAGTCGTTGAAAGAGAAATAGTAGGGTTTGGAGTTATAATTACAGAAGCTGACAATACTTTAGTACAGCCTGATGAAAGTTGTGTTACTGTTACGGTATAAGGGTAAATACCCACTGTTTCATGGTTTGTAATCAAACTTATATTTGTACTTCCATCACTCCATAGATAGGTAAATATTCCAGTTGGATTTACCAATAACTGCTGGGAATTGCCTTTTCCCTCACAATCATATTGATCTAAAACATTTAAAACATCCATAAAAGAACAATCTTTTTCTGATTCTACTAATTCAGATGTAAAATATGGTGTTTCTTTTACACCTAATGTAATAGCTCTAGTAAATGTAGCATTCCCAAAACCATCTGTAGTCACTATTGTCTCTAATAAAAAGGTTTGTGTTACTCCATCAGTTTTATAAATCCTTACAGTATAATCCCTATTAGGTGAATATCCTGACAAACTACCATCCATACTCCCCGTAGTGTAGCTATCTACTACAGATGTCGAATCGGCATCAAATTCTTCCATCGATTCTTTTACATAGGAATATTCATTCCAATCTAAGAGCATACCTAGATTAGTAACCAAATGATTTTCATCAGTAGCTTTATCCTTATTCAGTTCAAATGAAAGTTCATTTGGTAAAACAGACTTATCTCCACTCTCTCCGAAGAGGTTGGACGAAAAGAAGAATACCTGTAAAAGCAAAATAGCTAAAGGAAATAATATTCTTTTGTTTAAAAGAATGTTTGATAAAAAAACAGCAGGAGAAATAGTAGTAGTAATATTCATGATCCGTACAATTAAAATCATTTATAACAAAAATAAACATATGTATAACACTCTTAATACATTTGTTACAAACATAAAAAAGATTCAACTGGGTACAATAAGCCCAATCCCGTATCTCAATACAAATACTAAGCCATTCTTTAATATCTTAATAAAATATCTTCAAAAGGGTATCTGAATGAGAAGAAACAAGGTCTTTATCCTTGAATTAAAGCCCTAATTATCAATTCATTAATACACAAATGTTAATGTTCGATTTTCTGTTCTACAAAATCAAAAAACCAAAAACATAACAACCAAATACATTACATATATTATTGATTATCAATTATTAACACATTTAAACAAAAAAATATTTTATTTAATCATTTTAACATTTATTTATGCTTTGTGACATAACATATTGAATTCTGTGCCGTAAAAATATTCTAAGACCAAAAACAGGATCATAATTTGAAGTGAAATTTCTATTTTAATAAATCATAACAATGCCAAACTTTTGATACCTTGGGATTTTCTAATTATAAATTAAGAATTATGGCTCACACTGCGATGTGGACAGGCTCCGAAAAATACATTTGCGATATGGAATTGGCTCATTCATTCCATATGTCGAGAGTTTTGGGAATGCCTTTATTAATAGAAGGAGAACCAGGGACAGGAAAAACAGAACTCCCTTTGCAATATGCCAAAAATCAAGGACTTGACCTTTTTGTTTATCCAGTAGGTTCTAAAAGTACCGTAGAACAATTCGTTGCTAAATTCGATCATGTAAAATACCTTAGGGATTCTCAAATCGAAATCCTCAATGCCCAAAGGGAGGAAAAAGGATTAGACAAAAAACTAAGTACCGGAGGACGTAGCACAGAGAATCTCAATGATTATGTACTTATGGGTCCAGCTGCTAAGGCTTTTTCAAAACCACACTCGGTATTGCTTATTGATGAGATAGATAAGGCGCCAAGGGAGTTTCCGAATGACTTGCTTTATGCCTTAAGCCATCGAAAATTTGTCATGCCGGAATCTGGAAAAGTGATAGAAATCAGCGAGAAAGAAATGCCTGCAATTGTCATCACAAGCAACAGGGAACAAGAATTACCTACAGCTTTTAAAGGCAGATGTATCTATCATTACATTTCATTCCCCCAAGCAGATATTATGAGAGAAATTGTTTTGAAACATTTCCCTACTATTGATAATCAAGTCCTTGAAAAAAGTATTAACATATTTTATCAATTAAGACAATTAGGACTTGAACGTGCACCATCAACGAGGGAATTATTGAATTGGTTGAAATATATGACGCATTTCAAACCTAAGGAAACTATGGCTAAAATAGAAGGGTTGGACGGAATCGGAGCATTGATAAAAACACAAGGAGATATTTATCGGGTACAAAATAAATTGAGGAAATTCTAGATTCTCCATAGCTATGTTTGAAAGTTTACCACATCATTTTAGACAATATGAACTCGCAGCAGATGTGAGAACCTTACTTTTATTGAGGAAATCTTTTGAAAAAGGATTAATCAATACTCTGGGTGATATCTATGTAGTACTAAAGGGAATTGTAGTAAAAAGCCCAAAGGAATTAGGGCCTTTTGCTACTGCATTTTATGATTATTTTCTTGATGTCAAAATAGGGAAAGGAGAAAGTTTGGACAATGCCATCCTTAGATCGGAAACTTTCAAAGATTGGATGAATAACCTGAATGATGAGGAGCGATTAGACGAAGAAAACAACTATAAGGATTTCATTGAAAAATTCTTGGATGAAGTCCATCTGACTACCTATGATATAGAACGTGTTTTGCAAGGGGAAGACATCTTGAAAAATGATGACCCCAATATGAAAGACGATAATCCCCAAACCCAATTCGATGAGCATAAACGGGTGGACAAAATGGTGGATTACTCCAATATCAGCCTAGAAGAACTAAGACGCAGAATGGAGCAAGTCGCCCGACAGCAAAAGAGCAGACACGAGGGTGGAACACATTGGATAGGTGCTTATGGCAATTCACCCTATGGTCATGGCGGCGCTGCCAAAGGCGGCATCAGAACGGGTGGCGCAGGAGGAGGAAAAATGGCAAGGGCAGTCATCGGCGATCCTAATTTCTATCCAGTCGATAAAAAAGGGATTCTGAAAGATGACAATATGGATGCAGCATTGGCATCACTGAAAGGAGTGGAAGAAGAATCCGCAGAAATCATATTGGATATAGAAAAGACCATCTCACAAGGACTAAAGGAAGGAGGCTTTTTCCTGCCTCATGAAAAAGAAAAAATCAGTCAAAAAACACAGGTTCTTTTATTGGTAGATAATGGAGGATATTCCATGTATCCCTATGTGCAATCCGTTCAAAAATTATTTTCCAAAATGAAAACCCGTTTTGCACATGATTTGAAAGTCCACTATTTCCACAACACCATTTATGGAGGTGTGTATGAAGACCCTGCAAGGCGAAAATTCATACATTTGAAAAAACTCCTATTGTTGGATAAAAACTATTCCGTTTTCATTTTAGGTGATGCAGCGATGGCTCCTTATGAACTGGACAAATCCAGTCAGGAAGATTGGCAAAAACTAAAGAAAAAATTCAAACGCATTGCTTGGCTGAATCCAGTCCGACCCAATTCATGGTCGTTCACACTTACCACTCAATGGCTCTCTCAAATATTCGATATGTACCCCTTAACTCCGGAAGGAATAGAAGATGCTGTAGTAAAAATGAATCGCATAAGGAAACAGAAATAGGTATTAGTACCTAGACTTTAGTACTTGGATTTTAGTAGAAAGCAGCTTCATTAATACAATATGACCTAAGACCTAAATACTGAAATCTGTTGCGTTTAAGTAAGCTAAATTATGGAATTAAAAACAATATTCATCACTCCTCCTTTTACCCAGTTAAATACGCCTTATCCTGCAACAGCTTATCTAAAAGGTTTCTTCAATACTAAAAACTGGAAAGCCTACCAAGTGGATTTGGGAATAGAAGTCATACTGGAATTATTTACAATAGAAGGACTCGAAGTTATTTTTTCACAGGCGGATGAGGGAGAGTTCCATTTGGATGATAATTGCTTGAGAATCCTTTCCCTCAAGGAAGAATATATCAATACCATTGCTCCGGTCATTTCTTTTTTACAACATAAAAACCCAACTCTCGCCCACTCTATTTGTACAAGGAATTATTTACCCGAAGCGAATCGCTTCAAAGCATTGGACAATCTGGAATGGGCATTCGGAACGATGGGAATCCAAGACAAGGCAAGGCATTTGGCGACACTTTATTTGGAAGATATTTCCGACCTCATCAAATCTACCATAGATCCCCGTTTCGGTTTTAGCCGCTATGCGGAACGTTTGGGAAGGACAGCCACTCATTTTGATGAAATGGATGATGCACTCCTAAATGAAGAAACCATAATTGATGATGTTTTATGCCAATTATTAGAAAGTAAAATAGAAGAATACGAACCCGATTTCATTTGTCTCACCGTGCCCTTTCCGGGCAATTTATACGCCGCACTAAAATGCGGACAATTCATAAAAAATAATTTTCCCAATATTAAGATTGCAATGGGTGGCGGTTATTGCAATACAGAATTGAGATCATTATATGATGAAAGAATTTTCAATTATATCGATTTCATTTCCTTGGATGATGGAGAAAAACCCTTGGAACAAATCATGCTATTCTTAAATGGCGACATTAAAAAAGAGAATTTAAAAAGAACTTTCTTTCTCGATAATGGTGTAGTACAATTCATAAAAGGAGAACAACATCTGGATATTTCCCAAAGGGAAACCGGCACTCCGGATTATTCCGATTTATTATTGGACGAATATCTTTCCGTTCTTGAAATCCTCAATCCGATGCACCGTTTATGGAGCGATGGGCGTTGGAACAAACTGACTTTGGCACATGGATGTTATTGGGGGAAATGTACTTTTTGTGATGTGACATTGGATTATATCCAACGTTACGAACCCATAAATGCAGCCATCATTTGTGATAGGATAGAAGAAATTATTGAACAAACCGACCAGAACGGTTTCCACTTTGTGGACGAAGCCGCACCCCCCGCCCTTATGCGGGATTTGGCATTGGAAATTATCCGAAGGAATCTAACTGTTGTCTGGTGGACGAATATCCGTTTTGAAAATAGTTTCACCTATGACCTTTGCCAACTATTAAAAGCTTCGGGTTGTATTGCTATTTCGGGAGGATTGGAAGTGGCATCTGACCGCTTATTGGATTTAATCAAAAAAGGAGTCAGCGTAGCACAGGTCGCTCGGGTCACGGATAACTTTACTCGTTCGGACATTATGGTACATGCCTACCTTATGTATGGATTCCCAACACAAACCGCCCAAGAGACCATTGATTCCCTAGAAATGGTTCGGCAATTAATCCAAGAAGGAGCGATACAATCCGGATTTTGGCACCAATTCGCAATGACTGCCCACAGTCCTGTCGGTCTAAACCCAGAAGCTTTCAATGTAGAAAGAATCGGACCGAATTTCGGTGGTTTCGCAGATAATGATTTATATCATAATGACCCGTCCGGAGCCAATCATGAATTATTCAGCGAAGGACTGAAAAAATCATTATTCAATTATATGCACGGCATAGGTTTTGATTTCCCTTTAAAAGAATGGTTTGATTTTGATGTTCCGCACACTACGATTCCCAAACGTTTTATCCGTAAGGCAATAAAAGATAAGAGAGCAGAAAAATACAGGAAAAATGCCATCATCCTTTGGCTAGGAAAAATGCCTTATTTCTCCGAATTAGAAAATGGAAGATGCGAATTGATTTTTCATTTGAAACAAAAAGACCTAATCCTGGAAGTGGAATGGGATTTGGGAAATTGGCTATTCGATGCTACACCTAATGTTTTAATTGGCAATCATGCCCCGCTTTTATTTTCTGAATTCAAGAATGAATATGAAAAAGAATTAGGGGATTTCACTGTCTTTGAAAAAAGTAAGACATGGAGGCTTTTGAGGGAGAATGGTTTGTTGGTTTTGTAACTGCTGCTACCTCGTCGGACCTGGGACAAAACTGCTACCTCTACACCTTATTGTCTGACGACCAAAAAAAGTCGTCGGACAAAATAGAGGACATGATTACAGAAAGAAAAATTAAATACCATAAATTTATATTGAAAATCATAAGTCATGAAT
>JAHDHJ010000078.1:8516-17093 GCA_020631375.1 Saprospiraceae bacterium
CATCTACCATATTTACAATCAAGGAAACAACAGGCAAAAAATATTTTTCTCAAGGAATAACTGCTACCTCATCAGACGACTCCAAGTCGTCTGATGAGGGACAGCAACCATACACCTTATTGTCTGACGACCAAAAAGTCGTCGGACAAAATAGCGGGATATTATCACAGAAAGAAAAATTAAATACCATAAATTTATATTGAAAATCATAAGTCATGAATTTTGAACCCAATAACATCTACCATATTTACAATCAAGGAAACAACAGGCAAAAAATATTTTTCTCAAGGGATAACTATCTATTCTTCCTAAAGAAAATGCGAACACATATTTTGCCTCATGCAGACCTCCTTTGCTATTGTTTAATGCCTAATCATTTTCATTGGATGGTTTATGTTCGTCAAGAAGGATGCTTTGCTACCTCGTCAGACGACTCCAAGTCGTCTGATGATGGACAGCAAGCATACACCTTCTTGTCTGACGACCCAAAAAAGTCGTCGGACAAAATAGGCGGACATGATTACAGAAAGAAACAACCTTTGGTTCAAGGAATTGCAACTCTTTTAAGTTCATATACAAGAGCCATTAACAAACAGAACCAAACAACAGGTTCATTATTCAGACAAAAAACAAAAGCTATCCCACTCATCCAAGAAAAGATCCAAACCATCCACAATAGAAATCACTCCAATTCAGATTATATTGGAATATGTTTCAATTATATCCATCAGAATCCCGTAAAAGCAAAACTCGTAAAATATGCGGGAGAATGGGAATTTTCCTCCTATCCGGATTTTTACGGAAATAGAAAAGGAAACATATGCAATTCCGAATTAGTGAAAAATTTAGAAATCACCTAAGAGGCACTATCATATATTATAACTACTATTCCCCCTTTACACTTTGTCATAAATCCCATACCTTTGCGAAGCATTTTTAGTCTCCAATTAAAATAAAGTATAATACATGAAAGTAGCATTGGTAGGTGCGACAGGATTAGTCGGCAAAGTGATGAGGGATGTGCTGGAAGAGCAGAATTTCCAGATAACAGAATTCCTTCCTGTTGCCTCGGCAAGATCCGTAGGCAAGTCACTAAGGTTCAAGGGAAAAGAATACAGCATTATCAGTATGAAAGATGCTGTGAAAGCTGCACCGAATCTAGCCATTTTTTCTGCCGGAGGAAGTGTTTCATTGGAATGGGCTCCTAAATTCGCAGCAGTAGGAACTACTGTCGTAGATAATTCTTCTGCTTGGAGAATGGATCCAAGTAAAAAATTAGTCGTTCCGGAAATCAATGCCAAGGCACTGACCGCAGAAGACAAAATCATTGCCAATCCTAATTGTTCTACGATACAAATGGTTGTCCCATTAGCACCGCTTCATGAAAAATATGGTATAGAACGGCTTGTTATTTCAACATACCAATCCATTACAGGGACTGGTGCCAAGGCTGTCGCCCAATATGAAGCGGAAAAAGCTGGTGCAACTGAAAATTATGAAATGGCATACCACTATCCTATTCTAGATAATTGCTTGCCACATTGTGATATTTTCCTAGACAACGGCTATACCAAGGAAGAAATGAAACTCGTCCATGAAACAAGGAAAATCCTTGGGGATGATAGTATAAAGATTACGGCAACCGCAGTCCGTGTTCCCGTACAGGGTGGACATTCGGAAAGTGTGAATATTACTTTCAAGAATGATTTTGATATCAATGAACTCAGAAGCATCCTTAGTGCTGCAGATGGAGTCATTGTTCAGGACGACATTGACAAGCATATTTATCCCATGCCAAGGAACGCCAAGGACAAGGATGAGGTATTCGTAGGGAGGATCAGAAGAGACCATTCCGCTCCTAATTCCTTGAATTTATGGATCGTTTCCGATAACCTAAGAAAAGGTGCTGCCACCAATGCCGTACAAATAGCACAATTTCTGGTAGATAAAGCTTATCTTTAATGTTCATTGCAATGAACTCCAATATTTTAATAAAAATACACATGCAGCCTTTCTATCAAAAAAAGGCTTATACATTTATACAGATACATTGTTAATTATTAACTACTGTAATATTGATAATACTATAATTGAAAAAGAATGAAGTCCAAGCTTGTACTAAGAGGCGAAAATGCCTCAAACGAGAAAATTCTGATTGCATTAGAATTGATTGCCGAAGAAAACAAAGTTAAAATCCTGACTTTTCCGGATGCCATCGTTACTGATGAATTCCATGATTTAATGAAAAAGGATTGGAGGGATGGTAAAACTGTAGAATTGCCGGAAGGTTATACAGAAATCATCAAAGATCTTACGGTTTCGGAAGATTTGTTACCGGAAGACATCAAGGTGGAAAGAACGGATGTTATCGAAAGGAAAAAACTAGAATGGGCTGTTCTGGTCTTGAGTTCCAAAATGCACCTCCAGTTCAAATCCGAATTGGAATCCATTAAGGAAAAAGTGGATAAGTTGGATTCCTTCGACAATGCCGTTTGGGAAAACCTAAAAGGTTTTTGGGCGAAAGTCCAAAACCAAATAAGGGAAGGAATCTTGGATAGGAATTATGCCAATGACCTAAGAAAAGGAAGTGATGAACTTTTCGACAAATTGAAAGTGCTGCGAAAAAAAGTGGATGACGAATACCGGGTCGTTGCCAAAGAAAACTTCGATTGGTTCAGCCAAAAATTGGATGGCGTTGAAAAGAAAATCGAAGAAGGATTGAAACTCTCCGGTGTTTTCGATGAATTAAAGGAATTGCAGAGAAAATTCAAGGACACTAAATTGACCCGTGAATTTCGGAATAAGATTTGGTCAAGGATAGATGGTTCTTTCAAGGCTGCCAAAGCAAAAAAATATGGTGATAATGCGACTAACGATAATTCTGCATTGTCCAGAATAAATAATAGATATGAAGGTTTGATGAAAGCCCTCAAACGTACCGAACAATCTAAGGAAAGGGATGTCAAGGATCTGGAATTTGAAAACAGGAGAATCCAGAATACGGATGGTCAGCTCGAAGCACAAATCCGCCAGGCGAAAATAAAGATGATCGAGCAACGCATCAAATTCAAGGATGAAAAACTTGAGGATATGTATGCTACGAAAAAGCAGTTGGATGAGAAGATGGAGAAGATGAAGGAAAGGGAGAAAATGGATAAAATCCGAAAGGAAAAAGCCGCCGCCGCCAAAGCCAAAATCAAGGAAGAGGTCAAACAGACCCAAGAGAATCTGGACGAGGAAGCTAAATTGAAATTGGAGGCAGCCGCCGAAAAAATCAATGAAAGCAAAAAGCCCAAACCTAAAAGCATGGTCGAAAAGGTGATGGATACCGTAGAAGAAGTCAAGGACATGGTCGGCGAAAAATTGGAGGACACCATAGATACTGTTAAGGCAGCCGCCGTAGTCGTATCCGAGGAAGTCAGCGAAAAGATGGAACCATTCACCAAAAAAGGTGAGGAAGTCTTGGCAGATCTTAAAGACAAAGCAGGGGACATCAAGGAATCCGTAGAAGATAAGATTGAGGATTTGACAGGAAAATCCGAAGATGCCCCCCCCGTGGAAAAAGAAGTACTCTCGTCCTCCGAAGAAGAGGATAATTCAGATCATAAAAATGAAACAGACATGGGAAAAGATGAAAAAGGTTTCTTTGATAATTTAGCTGACAAGGCTAAGAATTTGGCTGAGAATTTGGAAGAAAAATTCGAAGATGTCGTTGATTCGGTAGAAAGCAAACTGGAAACCGAAGATAACAAAGACAAAAGCTTTTTGGGAAAATTGGCTGACAAAGCCAACGAACTAAAAGACGTTGTCGAAGACAAAGTGGAAGGCGTAGTGGATGCAGTGGAAAGCAAATTGGAAACCGAAGATAACAAGGACAAAAGTTTCTTTGGAAAATTAGCCGACAAGGCTGGTGAAATGAAAGATGCCGCTGAGGAAAAATTCGATGACTTGGTCGATGGGGCTAAGAAAGATAAAGATTCTAAAGATGTCTAGTTTTAGAGATTTTTAGATAAAAAACCGCTGCTTGGATGTATTCTGGGTAGCGGTTTTTTATTCGATTCAGTTGTCAAATTATGGCTACTAGACTTCAACTATTCCTCTTCCCCAAAAATAAGCTGACATAATAAATACCAACAATATTTTTAATGCCATTAAAAAATAAGTTATAAAATCAGGAACGAGAAAAGTTGCGGACTTTAATTTTTCAATATCAATTCCACCCGTCAAGGCAGCCAATAAAAGCAAAAGACCAAAACAAAGAAATGGAAACGCATAGGAAAATAAAACCGCAGCAATGCCTAGTTTTATATTTTTAGAAAATGCTCCTTTCGTATGCAAATAATTTAGGAAAAACATGATTAAAAACACATGGATAAATGCAGTAGAAGCCCTGACTAAGACCATTGTCATTTCGCTTCTTACAGCACTATAAATCAAGAGAAAGAAAATTATTATTATGATTAGTATCATGACAAGTAATCCAAAAAAACTTACTTCCAAAACAACTCTCCAATAAGGCAACTCTATCTCTTTGGAATTATGGCTTAAATCATCATCTAATAATTCTTCATCAGACATTTTTAGAAAATTCTAACAGAATCATTATTGACTACTCCAATGATTTTTCCTTTTAATTCTTTTCCAATTAAAGGCGTATTTTTTGATTTGGAATAAATATTTTTTTCTTCAAAAATATAATTCGAGGATGGAATGAAAATAGTAAGATTGGCTTTCATTCCTTTTTTTATTGTCGGGGATTTCAATCCCAAAATTCTTCTAGGAGAATAAGATAATTTATCTATTAAATCCGTTAGGCTTAAATTATCTTCCAAGCATTTCTGAACCAGTCCGAAAGTCGTTTCCAAACCAATGGCTCCGAATTCCGCATAAGGAAATTCCAAATCTTTCGCCTCTATATGCCAAGGCCTATGATTGGAAGTGATACAATCTATCGTTCCATCTTTCAAGCCTTTTTTAATCGCCTTAATATCACTTTCTTCCCTAAGTGGTGGCAATACTTTCAAATTGGAATCAAACTCATGTAAAGCCTCATCCGTATAAGCAAGATTGAGGGCGGCGACAGACGCCGTTATTTTTATTTTTTTCTTTTTGGCGGCTTTGATTAAACGGACACTCTTGGCTGTGGACACATTATGGATATGCAATTTGGAATCCGTATATTCCGCTAAATAAATATCCCGAATAATCATCAGTTCTTCCGACAAGGACGGAATCCCTTTCATTCCCAAAGAAGTACTCATTACGCCTTCGTGCATCATACCGGAATGGGCAGTCGTTTCATCCTGTGGATGATTGATAACCAAACCCTCGAAAGGTTTTACATATTGCAAAGCACGCATCATCATTCCACTATCCGAAATGGGATTCGCTCCATCAGAAAATGCAACTGCTCCCGCAGCTTCCATATCATACATTTCCGTAATGTCTTTCCCTTTACAATTTTCGCTCACCGCTGCTATCGGATGAAAATCAACCAATCCTCCTTTGGTATTCTTTATAATATATTGGACTTGGGATTTATTATGAATGGCTGGCGAACTGTTCGGAAAACAAGCAATTCCTGTATATCCGCCTGCCATCGCCGCTTGGCTTACAGACTCCAAATCTTCCCGATGTTCCAATCCCGGATCGCAAACCTGTGCCCCTATATCCATCCATCCCAAAGAGACATGAAGATTTTTCCCCTTAATGATTTTATTATTCTTGGCAGGAATATTTTTGGCTATTTTCTGGATAAGTCCATCTTCAATCAGAATATCCATCTGTTTCCCGTGGTGGGTAGAAGTAGGATCTATTATAGTAACATTTTTGAGCAACATTGTCTTAATTGTAAATTAAGAATGAATAATGAATAGTTAATAATGAATAATTTTTATTGTTCAAGCACTACTCAATTTATTTTTAAAAATACCTGTCATACGAAAAACAAATATCTGTTGGTCATAGAGCTTTTATAAAATGTATAGTAGCAATATTAATTGTTCACTATTAATTATTAACTATTCATTATTTTTAAATTTTAATAAAAATTTAAAAATCAAGTCTTCCAAAGTTTCGATAGCAAGGAAAATCAATGCTGCGATCAGACACCATTTCCATAAAACGAGTCCTTTGCTTCGTTCACCTATATATTGGGTGAAATCGGTTTCTGCATTCGATTCTAAAACCTTGATACTTCCTCCGACTTTATTTTTTAATTCGGCATCCGAAAAATAATCCAATACCGATTCTTTCCTATCAAAATTAAAAGCGAATTTTTCAGCAATTTCACCTTCATTGTAAAACAAGTCATAATAACCCGCTTCCTTGATCTGGTTATTAATTCCTATAATGACTTTTGAGCCAATCTTTTTTTGTTCCGGAATAAATTCTTCTTGTCTGCCTTTCATTTTATAAACGGCTTCCGCTCCTGTCAAGGAATTGGCTGCTTCCAAAATTTCATCCTTTCCGATATACTGTGCTATCGGTTTTGCAATACCGGATGAAACTGCCATTTTATACACCATAGGAACGAAGACCTCAGCATTTTTCACCAAGTCATTATATTGGTCGTCCAAAGGTGCCGAACATAAATATAAATGTCCTTGGTCCTTTTTATATTTTCCGAGGTAAGTCGTACCATCCCTATAGGTCAATAATTTCTCTTCTCCCCGACTTCCGAAATCAGAAATTTTGAAATTCCCTTTCGTATTCGGCAATCTAAGATTGGAACGGGTATTCTCATATACATCCTTGAAAATAAATTCATTCGTATTGATTCTTCCTACCGTTCCGTCACGTTCCTCAAAGGCTTGTAATTCATTGGCGGGAAAACCGCCTAGAAAATTTTTATACGAATCAACATTCGATTTTGCAGAGGGGAAAACCAAAAGGTTTCCTCCATTATTCACATAATTTTTTAATTCAAATGCCAATCCGGAAGAAACGGATAAAAGACCATTGGAAACAATGAGGTTATATTCCGGTAATTTGGAATAATCCAAACCATTGCTTTTTTGATTATCTACATTAAATGCAGAAATTCCATTGAACGCCGCATCCAAATATTTATTCGATCCTGCATCATTGATGACCAAGATATTGATCTGTTCCGGAACATTGAATGTGAAATATAATTTATCATCGAACTGAACCGGATAATCCGTAATGGATAATTCCGCTTCATGCCATCCCGCTTTCAATACCGTAATGTTTACCGTATCAATGGAATAGGATTGTGGAGGAATCGTCAATGTCCCCAAAGGTTTGCTTTGTCCTCCGTGATTTAATTCCAATCTTACATTTTCCGCTTTTTCATCGGATATGTTCCGCACTTTCACGATAAGCGGATTATTCTGATTCAACATCTGGACGGGCGCTTGGAACCAAGCAGAGTCCAAACTGATATTTTGTTTCCGTATGGATTGCAAGGGAACAAGGTTGAAATCAATGGTCGTATCTTGTTCTATTCCCAGATTGGTGATGTTTTTTTGGAAATCGGAAATGATATAAGAGGTTTTATTTTCGACCGTCGTATTATTCAGTGCCTGTTTCACCCGGCTCATCACCTTGGACATATCCCGCACAGATGGCGTGATTTTTATTTCATCAATCAAGGAAATCGCATCTTCCTTGCCGACCATCCTTTGGTGGCGGCCCTCGAAATCCATTGTGAGGACTTGGAAGCGATCTTCCACATCATAAGCTTCCACGATTTCCCTCGCCCTTTGCTTGGCTTTTTCGAGTAGGGGAACTTCAGCATTGAGGGAACTCATGCTATATGAATTGTCCACAAAAAGACTGACGGCTTTCTCTCCGGTCTTTACTTCATCCCCTTGGGGAATAAAGGGTTGTGCGAAAGCAAAAACAAGTCCGGCTATGGTCAAAATCCGCATCAGAAGGACAAGCAAATGCTTCAGTTTGTTGCGATTGGATGTTTCCTCCTTAACTTCCTTTAGGAATTTTACATTGGTAAAATATACCTTCTTGAACCGCCTAAAATGGAACAAGTGGATGATGATAGGAATCAGTATTGCCGCTAAGGCAAATAAGAATGTTGGGTAAAGAAATTGCATACGGGGGCAAAAATAAGGGAATTAATGATTGTATGCCATATTCCGCCGATATTTAAGTTTCGCTTCTTTGTAAACGGCTATTGTAGTGGTGAATAAGCCTGTCCTCTCTCGACCTGCGGTCGGTCCCTCCAAAGGGACAGATTTGTTTGTTTTGAAGAAGGTCATGCCATCTTCAAAAGATATGCAAGCAATTCCGTATTATTGCATATCCTTATGGAAAAAATAAAATACATATATAGGGCATATCGCTATCGCTACAAAATAGATGCACCTGAAATCCGCTTCATGATCCAATCCTTGGGCAAGGGAGATGTCGGTGTGGATATTGGTTCGCATAAGGGTGCTTATTTATATTGGCTTCGCAAATCAGTAGGAAAGGAGGGGAAAATATTTGCTTTTGAACCGCAAATTAAATTATATAATTATTTACAAAACTTAAATCAAATCAATAATCATAAAAATGTGATTATTGAAAATATGGGTTTGTCATCCTCATCGGGAA
>JAHDHJ010000079.1:0-7069 GCA_020631375.1 Saprospiraceae bacterium
GTCCGAACATATTTTCAATCGGACAAAAAAAGGATGGCTGTATATTTATTTAAAAAAAGATAAAAATATTATTTTAAAAATATTAGATGATCATATATTAAATCTATCCAGTGCGGGTTTGAAAAACATTCCTAAAGAAATAGAAAATATTCACAATATCAATACTATAAACTTATCCAACAACAATATAGAATCATTAAAGGATTCCGAAATTCTCATGCTTCAAAACATCACGGATCTGAACTTATCCAACAATCCAATTAAAGAATTACCTGCCGAAATTTTTCAATTAAAAAATCTTAGATTTCTTCAATTGAAAAAATGTAATTCATTGGACATAAATTTAACAAAATGGAAATCTAAAGCTCCTTGGATTACATTTTTTCTATAAAAATTTCTCTTGAATTATTTTCAATATTGGTTTTTCTATTTTTCCATTCGTAGCTACGAGTTCTTTTCCAAAAACAAAATCGTTTCCTCCATTAAAGTCCGAAACGAAGCCTCCGGCTTCTTTCACTATGATTGTACCGCCTGCAACATCCCAAGCATTCAAACCATATTCATAAAAAGCATCTATTCTTCCACACGCGACATAAACCAAATCTATAGCAGCAGAACCCAAGCGGCGAACACCTCTTGTATTCACCATGAATTCATAAAATACATCTATGTATTTCCTCATCGTATCCGGCGTTCCATAGGGAAAACCAGTAACCAATAAAGCTTGTCCAAAATCATTTTGTTGACTAACGCTAATCGGTTTTCCATTCAAATAAGCACCTCCATTTTCCCAAGCATAAAATAAATCCTCGTGCATGATGTCATATACCCATCCGCATTTTATTTCTCCATTCTGCATTAATGCCACACTTACCGAAAACAAGGGAATGCCATGAAGAAAATTAGTCGTCCCGTCCAAAGGATCTATAATCCAAGTCCATTCTCCGGAAGATTGTTCTATCGTTTCTTCTTCAGTAATGAAGGTAGGATTAATAATAATTTTTTTCAATCCATCGACAAGCATTTTTTCAGCCGTCTTATCCACGTAACTGACTAAATTATTCAAGGATTTTTGTTCGATTTCCTCTAGTTTGACCTTACCGGATTCATTACGAATAAATGCCCCAGTTTCCTTGATGATAGGATTTACTTTATCTATGATTTCCTTTAATTCCATTGTTAGCAATTCTATTAAAAAACAAGGGCTTCACCTGAATAAGATGAAGCCCTTGGAATATATTCTAAATAAGATTAGAAATTGAACTTAATACCTAAATTAATTCCAATGCTAGAATAATTCTCTCTTCTTCCTAATTCATCACTCGCTCGATTCTCATCAAAAGAATCTGGAAAGAATGGGCTATTTGTGGAAGAATTTAATTCATCCACATAATTGATTTCTTTTTCTGATAAAGGAACTTCGTCTATATTCTGATACAGTCCTAATGTAGTCAAATCCAGATCTATTCCTAAAAGTCCTACAGCATTAAATAACTCATCTAATGTCACAGGGCTATTTTCTAACTGGTAGGTTCCATCATATTGTGAAACTTTGGTTTGTTTGGATTTTATAGTCAGAGCCGTTGCTTGTAATTCTCCAAAGATTGAAATCAAGTCCGTCACTTGGTATTCCATACCCAAAGCAGCATCAAAACCTATGGAAAACTGTCCTTTAGTTTCAGCTTTACCAACTACGTTGCCTCCAAGAGAAACACCATCAAGATCAAATGGTAAAAAACCGGCAATTACGTCCGGTAGACCTACCTCACTTGAAGTCAATGTCGCATTTACATCTGTGATTGTAGAACCGGCTAGAGGAAGCACAACACCAAAACGAGCATATGGAGCTATCTTCTTATCCCCCCCTTTTACAATGACACTAGGCATTAATCTAACCTGCTTGGTACGAAAAGTGCGTTCTTGAACAATATATGCATTCAAAAGATTAAATTCTTGCCCAGCAATAGTAAGACCTGCTGGCAAATCTTCAAATGTAACTTCCTGTACCTTTGATCTACCAAAAGAATAATCAAACGCCAACTGGAATCCAATATAGTCATTGATCATATATCCTATTCCTATCCCCGGATAAACCCCTGGAGCAGCCGTTCCATAAATCCTGCCAATACTTGACAAAGAAGTACCATCGCTTGCCATGTTATAATCGTTTCCTTGTACTGTAGGAATAGCTGAAAAGCCATAACCGACATTCACTTTCACAAAGAATCCGGATTTTGATTTCGCTTCTTTTTCCTCTTCTTGTGCAGTAAGGCTAAATCCCATGAAAAGGCATAGGATCAAAGTGGCAATTAGATTAAAATTTTTCATTGTTATAAATTTTATAGTCTAGTTTAAAAATTTTATCATCTGATTTCAAAATTAGAGTATTCCAAAACCGGTGCAAAATTAAAAATTAAATGGAAGTCCTAACCGAAACAGATGATTTTTAATAAGCAACAAGCAAAATAGCTAGCAATTTGGCTCAATCGGATATTATAATTAACGAAATTCAATCATATAATGCTGGTTAGGGTTTAATTCTTCTCAAATTCTTCCTTGAGTAAACTAAAGGTTATCGCATCATGGTAAACTCCATATAATAATACCGACTGCCTAATTATTCCCTCATGCATAAAGCCCAAACGCTTGGGAATAGCAATGCTTTTTGCATTGGAAGTAATGACCCTTATTTGGATACGGTTGAAGTCCATTTTTTCAAAACCATATCTTAGGAGCCTCTTACAAGCTTTCGTCATAATCCCTTTTCCTTGGTGTTTTTCGGAAAGCCAATAACCGATTTCTGCATTGTTATCTATTTTATTAATACTTACGAATCCTATGCAACCGCAAATTTTTCCTTTGTAATAAATTGTCAAACCAAATTGCTGCCCTCCCAAATTCCATTGAACCAAATCCATTAGGTATTTTCTGGTATCGTCCACTTTCCTAGTCTGTTCCACCCAAGAGAGCCATTCTCCAAGGTATTCCCTTTCGGCATTTACAATAGCAAACATTTCCTCAGCTTCTGTCGGGTCTGAAAATCTCAATAAGATATCATCATCTACCTTGAGTGTTTTACTTTTCATTCTCTCTGTATTTTATAAAAATATAGCGATTATTCCCAATCCAATAAAAAACTTCTTGCTTTTACAAACAATCATGGAATTTAATATTTTACTTTTGCAGAAAGTATCATGGTGTTTTCTTGCAATTACTCAACACCGTTTAGATTAAAATGATTTCCTATGACTGATTATAAAAATCCCAAATTACTAATTAATTCCAATACTATAAAAAGTGGCCGTATTGCTTGGCGGAGTCCATCTAATATTGCTTTGGTCAAATATTGGGGAAAGCATGGTCTGCAATTGCCACGAAATCCATCCATTAGTCTAACACTGGATAAGGCTTACACAGAAACCATAATGGAATATACTACGGAGGGAAAATCCGGGGACAATATAGAATTGGATTTTTATTTTGAGGGAAAAAGTAATGAATCATTCGCAGAAAAAATAAGAAAATTCCTGCTCAATATTTCTGATATTTTTCCTTTTGTCAAACAAATAAAATTTACTGTTCATTCCCATAATTCCTTTCCCCATTCTTCTGGCATAGCTTCATCCGCATCTAGCATGAGTGCTTTGGCAATGTGTCTTTGCTCCTTGGAAATGGAATTGTTCGGAACTACTTATGAAGATGAAGAATTCAGGAAAAAAGCTTCTTTTATTTCCCGTTTAGGTTCCGGAAGCGCATGTAGGTCCGTTTATCCACATGCCAGTGTTTGGGGGAAAACCGATGATGCGAAAGATTCCTCAGATTTATTCGGAATAGGGTACGGAGAACATATTCATGAAATTTTCCATGATTTCCATGATGACATATTAATAGTAAGCCAAGGAGAGAAACCTGTCTCCAGTAGGGCAGGACATGCACTAATGGAGGGCAATGCCTATGCAGAACCCAGATATAAACAAGCTAATGAGCGGTTAAGCAATTTGCTCATAGCAATGAAAGAGGGTGATTTGGAAAAATTCGGAACCATTACGGAAAATGAGGCACTCACTCTTCATGCCTTGATGATGACCTCGAATCCCTCCTACATACTCATGCAACCGAATTCGCTTGAAATGATTGAACGGATTCGTAAATTTAGAAAAGAAACGGGATTGCCTATTTATTTTACATTGGACGCCGGTCCTAACATTCATTTGTTATACCCTCATTCCATTTATGAAAAAGTAAATCCTTTTATTCTTTCGGAATTGGTTCCGCTTTGTGAAAATGATATGGTGATTAGAGATAGAGTTGGTTTGGGTTCGGTTAAAATATAAAAGAGCTGGAACTCTTTCGCCTAAACGATAGTTTAAAAAACAAACTATTCAAGATATTCTATTGCCATGAACGATAAGCAGATAAAAAATATAAGCAAATTCCTAAGTCTTGTCCTCAGACATAAACCGGAAACCATTGGCATAGAACTCGATGATCAAGGTTGGGTTTCGACGGAAGAACTATTGGATAAATTATCCAATAAGAACAAACAGATTTCTATGGATGAACTAATAGAAGTCGTTGATAAAAATAATAAAAAACGATTTTCTTTCAACGAGGACAAATCCATGATTCGGGCGAGCCAAGGGCATTCCCTAAAATTAGATTTGGGCTATAGCCCAGTAGAACCACCCGAATTCCTTTATCATGGAACAGCTACACGTTTTTTAGATGGAATTAAGAAAACAGGATTGGAAAAAAGGAATAGGCATCAAGTCCATCTTTCCCTTGAATTAGGCACGGCTAAATCCGTAGGGCAAAGACATGGAAAAGCCATTATCCTTACTGTACGTTCCAAGGAAATGCACGAGGCAGGTTTCAAGTTTTATGTTTCAGCAAATGACGTTTGGCTTACAGACGCTGTTCCTACCACTTATATAGATTTTCCCGAGTGAATTTAAGGTATTATCTTCATGCCATGAAGTACTTACTCCCGATATACCTAATTTTTTCCGCTTTTGATTTGTTTTCACAAGCAACATTACTTTGGGAAAAGGAAGTAGGTGGTGGCGAAGATGATTGGGGCTATTCGATCTGTTTGTCCGACGAAGGGAATTATGTTTTCACCGGAATTACTTCATCTTACGACGAGGAAGTGACCGATTCTTTAGGAGGCACTGATGTTTGGTTAGCCCAAATGAGTCAAGATAGTACAATGGTTTGGTCCCATACTTTTGGGGGAACGAAAGATGAACGTGCAAATTCGGTTTGTCTTGCTCCTGATGGGGGTTTTGCCCTTACGGGCTTTACGGCCTCCGGCGATGTGAACTTTTCAGAAAATAAGGGAGCCAAAGACATTTTCATTTTCAAGACAAACTCCCAAGGAGAACTCCAATGGAGCAAAACATACGGAGGAAGTTCAGATGATATTGGAAATAGCATTATTCCAAGCACTGATGGTGGTTTTTTAATCGCCGGTTCTACTTTTTCATCCGACGGAGATGTAAGCTCAAATCATGGTTCATCTGACTATTGGATTATCAGAATTGATGGAAACGGGAATTTGCTTTGGGAAAAGACCTATGCCGGTTCGGCTGAAGATCGGGCGCAGGAAATTGTTCAGACTCAAGATGGGAATTATGTCATCATCGGAACATCTTTTAGCGGTGATGGTGACGTTTCCGATCCTTTGGGCTCCGTAGATTTTTGGTTGATAAAAATAAATGCGAATGGGGATTTACTTTGGGAAAAAAGTCTCGGAGGCAGTTCAGCAGATCAAGGTTATGACCTTATAGAAACTTCTGATGGCAGCTTACTTCTCGTAGGGGAAGTATTGTCCAATAATGGAGATGTAGAGGGAAATCATGGATTGACTGATGCTTGGATGGTGAAGCTATCTTCGGACGGGAATATCATCTGGCAAAATGCTCTGGGAGGTAGCAAGGTGGATTATTTTCTGGCTGTCCAAGAAGCTGCTGATGGTACTTTTATTGCCACAGGAAATACATTTTCATCTGATGGCGATGTGAGTCAGAATATCGGTTCCTCTGACATTTGGCTAGTGAAAGTAGATGTGGATGGAAATCTGATTTGGGAAATGTCTATTGGTTATGACCTCAATGAAATTGGGAATGACTTAGCATTACAAGGAGAAGAAATTATTATTGTAGGAGGGATACAAGTAGATCATTTCAAACATGGGAACTCGGATGTTTACATCGCCAAATTAGAAAGTCCGCTTACATCAGTCACCCAAATTCAAGCAGGAACGGAAATAAAAGTTTATCCTAATCCAAGCCATGAATCCATCACAATTCAGAGTGAACAAAAAATAGAAAGCTATTCTTTATTCGATGTACAAGGGAAATTGTTGAGATCACTAAAAACTAAGGATTCCCTATTTGCTATTCCTATTTTTGATTTGCCGAATGGCAATTATTTCCTACTCTTAGAAATGGAGTCAGGAGAAGAGTTTTCCACAACAATTATGATTGCCAAATAGTTTTATCTTTCTAATGCCAAGAACCAATCGCCTAGTGTTTTTCTTTCAGTTTCCGTCAGTTTGGCATCCCAATGAATCATCCAGTAAGGTGTCAAAGGCATTTTCTTTTCCGTAACCATTTCTGCTGATTCCTCGATTTTATGATTCATTTTTTTAATCGGATAATCTCCCCAAGTAGAAAAATTCAATTCCGAAACTCCATCATCAATATGCTTTTTTATCCACCAAGAAATCGGAGCGATATTCGTATAAAAAGGATATTCCGATTCATAAGAATGACAATCATAACAAGCCACCCTCAAAATCCGCTCTACTTCGCTGTTCGGGTTGGTCAAAGCAATTAAGTCTTTTGATTTATCGTATTCCGGTGCTGTTTTGTCAATTCTGAAAAATTGTATGATAACAAATAACACAGCCAAACCAATCAGTATTTTCTTTTTCATTCTAATGAAATTTTAAACGATATTAATACACGAATTTTTAACCAATGATAGCACCGGGAAATACCTTTATAGGAGATCCCTCAGCAACAATAATATTATACGGAATCTGATGATTTAGGAAAGACCATTG
>JAHDHJ010000079.1:7169-16946 GCA_020631375.1 Saprospiraceae bacterium
CGCAATTGGTGTTTTATGATTCTATTCCCATCCTTGATTTCCAATGACGATTTCATAGGAACGGATAAATAAGGTTCATTATAAATCTTATTCGCAACAAGTGCAATCATATGCTTGGGAACGAATTCCCTAATAAAAACAACGCCCCTTTTTTCTGTTCCGTCCTTTGCTTTATGTTTGACATAAAAACGCAGATTCACTTCGGGAAAATTAATATGGAACGGAATAGGAATGCCTTTGACTTTCGTCCTTAAAAAATCGAATGCCACAAAACTGACGAATGCCTTTCCTTTATAAATATCCAATTCCAAACCTTTGGGCAGGTAAGGTTCTAAAACCAAGGGATCCACCTCATAAGTCAATAGGATAAGATTACGCCATTCGGCAGTAAGGAAAGGTTTCATATTCAGATTATAGAAAATTCATTAAGTCCCGCAAAGATACACATGCAAAACCAAAAGCACTATTTATTAGAGTTAAGTGATTCGTCTCTAATAAATAGTGCCTCTGAATATCAAATATTCAAATGAAAAATAAAATGTCTTAAATAAATTTAAATACGATCTTAGTTCGCAGTTCTGATTTTATCCTTAATGGACTGGACAAGGGTAGGTGAAACTTTTTTACGCTGGAGACGGGACTTGATAAATTCTCGGAAATTTTGTTCTTTACCAAGTAACTGGACGTACTGTGGATTTTTTTGTATTTCGAGTAGCAGCTCTCTTTCTTCTTCTTTCGATAATTCGCCATCTAAATATAGCGTCACCCTTTTGCTAAGGTCTTTGAATTTGCTAGTATTCCCCATGAATCCCAAATTTTGCTTCGTCCTCTATGGAGGTTTGCCCGGGTCGACATGGGGGAAATACCGATTCATCGCCCGAGCCAAAGGCTCCGAAATCACCCACTGTCGGTCTGTCCACATTTGTCGATGTGCATGCAGGGATGATTATTGTATTGGTGATGATATTCGATGGCTGTATTAGCATTGGCTATTCAGTATTTTCCTTAATTTCTACTTCAGACTATTCTGCCCTAAAGGACGAAAAGTTTATAAAAAATATTTTTAATAAAGTCAAGCACAGTAATCCGGAGATCACCGTGCTTGGTATCTTTTTAATTTCTATTGTCAGAATATCCCATAGATTCCGCATATTCCCTCAACTTGTCTTTCAACATATTTCTGGCACGGTGCAACCTTGATCGCACTGTCCCGATTGGAACATCCAATATCTTAGAAATCTCATCATACTTGAAACCCTCCACATCACAAAGCAGAATGACTGTTCTGAATGGAACCTCCAATGAATTGATGGCAATGGTAATTTCATCACCCATCATTCCTTGAAAAATCTCCTGACGCAAATCCATGTAACTACTGTAATTCGTATCATCCTCTTCCGCATGGAAGTTGACGATTTCTTGGTAGTCCACTTTGGTCGGTTGTTTAGTCTTTTTACGGTAATTATTAATAAATCCGTTTTTCAGAATCTTAAACAACCAAGCCTTGGCATTTGTACCTACCTCATAGCTTGCTATGAATCGGTATGCTTTCAAGTAAGTGTCTTGTACGAGGTCATTGGCATCATCCTCATTATAAGTAAGGTGATAAGCAAAGTTGTACAATGCATCTATTTGAGGGATTAATTCTTCCTCAAAAATCTTATCCTTTATATTTTTTTCCATAGTTACCATAAATATAGCTACTTTTTTAGTTGGAATAAAAGGGTTGTTGTTTTTTGGAGGATAAACCTCGTTACTGCATCAAACTCTATCATTTTGGAAAAAGTTCCAAATGGGCAAAATTTTATTAAAAAATATCAATTTATAAGATTTCTAGCCTTTATGTTAGATAGAACGCAATTCATTAAGTCCCAAACTAAGGGAAATCCAAATTTCTTGCGTATTTTCGCTAGTAGAACTACAATGCCCACCCTAAATACCAAGTAAATTCAGTTTACACAAATTTTAGTATTAATACAAAGCTTTTATACTATGGACAAAATTGCCTTGACACTCTCCCTATTGTGTTTTACCATCACAATAGGCATATCCCAATATACTTATGTTTATTTTCATAATAACACTAGCTTAAATCTAACTGCAACCACAACTGGCAATGCGCATACAGATGATTGGACTGGATATGATGGGGCTATTATCCCCCAACAACCAAAAGTAGAATTGATGAACTTTTTTAGAAGTTATATAGGATCTTCTTCTTCTAATGGTTCTTATAATCTAACGACTAACCTTGCTTTTCCCTCGGGAGAATCTGTCGATGTTCAGATAGAATACAATGTGAATTGGACAGCAACAATTACATTTAGACATTCTGCCGATGGCACAACATTCACTAACCATCCTTGGCGGAATGATGGGACAGTTTATGAGGAAAATACTTTTACAGTGGATGGAAAAGATTATATACTCAGATATGAATCTTATTTCACAGGTGGTTATGATGATGTTTATTATTCCATATATGAAGCGGATGACACTCCATACACGGTAACTGCTACCGATTTAACAAATCCCGAAATTTTCAATCTAATGTCATATAATGTATTCATGCGACCGACGGCATTATTCCCTACTGACGACCAAGCTACTAGGGCGGATCATATTGCGGATTATGTACATGATATGGATGCCATTATTTTACAAGAAGTATTTGACAATACAACTAGGGCAACCCTATTAAGTAATCTAGCAACCGAATATCCCCACCAGACAACCGTAGTGGATGACACAGGGAATGCCCTTGAGGACGGAGGGGTGCTTATCGTTAGTCGATGGCCCATAGAAGTAGAAGACCAGTATCTCTGGGGTTCGGAATGTTTTGAAGATGATTGCGTATCCAATAAGGGTGTAAAATATGCTCGAATTAATAAATTAGGGGTAAAGTACCATGTATTCGGAACACATATGGATGCCTTTAATAAGGATGAAGATGTAGCTGTTCGTAAAGCACAATTGGTTTCATGGAAAAGCTATATTGATAGCAAATCTATCCCTGCTACTGAAGCAGTCTTAATGGGAGGGGATTACAATATTGACAAATTCGCGAATAAATTTGGAGAATACGATAGTCTTTGGGGTAATTTTGCAGCGGAAGAACCTATTTATGCCGGCTTCCCAAGTACTTGGGACCCCACCTTCAATCTTTATAATTTCGGAGAACCATACGATCCCGAATTCCTGGATTATGTACTTTCCCAAGGGGAACATCTGAATGCGGCAACTAAAGTAAATACGTCCTTGATTATGAGATCGAACCATATAGACATGTGGAGAATATTTGATTTATCTGACCATTATCCGATATGGGGGCGATTCGAATTTCCGATACCTACTCCTGTAGAGCTTTTGTCATTAAGGGGATGGTTTGATGAAAATGAAGAACTTGTGAAACTTGCTTGGAAAACTGCCACAGAAATTAACAATAAAGAATTTGTAATTGAGAAATCGATTGACAGGGAAATTTTTGAGGAAATAGCAAGAGTCGAAGGTCATGGAAATAGCCAAGAAGTCTTGGATTATTCATATGATGACAAGGATGCCTCTTCAGGTTTTGTTTATTATAGACTTCGTCAAATAGATTATGATGGTACGGAAAGCCTGAGTGATATTGTAAGTGTCTATGTTCCCGGAGAACGAATTAGTATCAAATCTATTTATCCGAACCCAGTTACTTCTGGTAATTTGACTTTAGAATATACTGCTAGTGGAGATATTAGTTTATTCGGTACCATTCAGAATATTACCGGACAAGTTGTAGAAAATATCCAAGTAGAAAGTTACGAGGGAGAGAACAGCATTGACTTCAATACTAATAATTGGGCTAAAGGTGTTTATGTCCTACGATTAATGGATGATTCAGGAAAAGTGGCTATTACAGAGAAGATTATTAAGCAATAATTACAAAGAAACTGATCAACAAACAGCAATAATAACTTATTCCCCTATCAAGAAGTCTTCAAGAAAAGAGAACTTTTTGATAGGGATTTTTTTATATTCTTCTAATAAGCTTTCGCAAACAACACCCTTTTACTTGATGGTTTGCCAGTCAAAATACATTTGCCCTCTTCCTCCTTTGCCTTCAAAGGAATACATCTGATTGTTGCTTTGGTTAATTCCTTTATTTTCAATTCCGTTTCAACTGTTCCATCCCAATGTGCAGAAACAAAACCGCCCTTACCATCTATTATGGATTGGAATTCTTCAAAACTATTCGCCTCTACGGTATTTTCAGTTCTGAAAGCTTTGGAACGAGCCAATAGATTATTCTGAATGTCTTCTAATAATTGTTCAATATGATCCGCTAATCCATCCAATGCCGCATGGCTGACTTCCATCGTATCCCTACGTTTGATTTCCACCTTGTTCTCTGCCAAATCCCGTTTTCCTACAGCAATCCGTATAGGAACGCCCTTCAATTCATATTCATTGAATTTGAAGCCCGGACGCTTCTTTTTATCCGTATCATATTTTACGGAAACACCTTTGGCTTTTAATGCTTCTACGATTTTATCAACAGCTTCATTGATAACTTCGTTAGGTTTTGGTATTGGCACAATGACCACTTGGATAGGAGCTAATTTCGGAGGCAAAACCAATCCGTCATCATCAGAGTGGGTCATGATTAATCCACCCATCAATCGAGTGGAAACGCCCCATGATGTAGCCCAAACAAACTCTTCCTTATTCTTTTCATTCAAAAAACGCACATCAAATGCTTCCGCAAAATTCTGACCTAAGAAATGAGAAGTTCCGGATTGCAAAGCTTTTCCATCCTGCATCAATGCTTCAATAGTATAGGTATCATCTGCTCCGGCAAACCTCTCGTTCTCCGTTTTTACTCCTTTTACAACTGGCATCGCCATCCATTCCTCAGCAAATTTGGCATAAAGGTCCAAAATCATTCTTGTTTCCTCCACAGCTTCATCCTTAGTAGAATGGGCCGTATGCCCCTCTTGCCAAAGAAATTCCGTAGTCCTCAAAAAAGCACGGGTTTTCATTTCCCATCTCATCACATTCGCCCATTGGTTAATCAATAAAGGCAAATCCCTATAGGATTGAATCCAATCCCTATAAGTATTCCAAATAATGGTTTCGGAAGTAGGACGTATGATTAGCTCTTCTTCAAGCTTTGCTGTAGGGTCTACTATCACACCATCTCCATTCGGATCGTTCATCAAACGGTGGTGGGTGACCACCGCACATTCCTTTGCGAAACCTTCCACATGCTTGGCTTCCTTACTCAAAAAACTCTTAGGTATCAATAATGGAAAATACGCATTCACATGTCCGGTTTCCTTGAACATTTTATCAAGCTGGTCTCTCATCTTCTCCCATATGGCAAAACCATAGGGCTTGATAATCATACAACCTTTAACAGGTGAATTTTCTGCCAAACCTGCATGTTTCACAATACCATTGTACCAAGCGGAATAATCCACACTTCTCTCCGTGATGATGTCTTTAGCCATAAGTGGTTCTAAATATGATTTTGCATGAGTAAATTGGCTACCCCTGCATAATTGTAAGAAAATAAGTTATTTTAGCTTAAACCTTTAAAAAAGAGTAACTTGCATTATCGAAAAATAATTCCTTAACAATCGTTAATTTGACTCTTTATTAAAAATTAACATTTTTATGCGTTAAAGAAATAGAGTTTAAACCCTCTTTAACACAAAATGACGAGCAAAAGTAATAATTTGTGAATGACTTTATAAACGACTTCCGTCTAAATAGAGTAATTACGGTAAAATAGAACCGCAAAATTTAATTGACAAAATAATGAAAATGAAAACATATAGTTATATCAGCGCTTTAATCGCCTTTATCATAATGGCAATAAACCCATCTTTAATAGCACAGGATGATCTTTATTTCAACCCGGACGAGGATGAGGATTTCTCCCATCTGGAAGAAAAGTATTCCGACGATGAAATTAGCGAAGATTATGTAGATGAAGCATTCGATGAAGGAGATTATGATGATGAATTTTATTATTCCCGTAGAATAAGAAGATTCAATCGTCCTTATGGTCCTTCTTTTGGTTATTATGATCCTTGTTATTCCAACAACAATTATTTTGATCCTTTTTATAATAACTTCAATGGTCCAAGCACCTATGTTTCCATAGGGAATAGCTACGCATATAATCCATTCCCATATTCACCTTGGAGCAATAATTATGGTTACAATCCTTATGGTGGTTATAATCCCTATTATTCTCCTTATGGCTACAATCCATACTATTCCCCATACAGCCCATATGGCAATCCTTATGCATATGGTTCTTATTATGGCAATAATAACAATAATGGCTTCTTCAATAATAACGACGCGAATATCAAGCCATCTAATTATGGCCCTAGGGGTGGCGTAACTAGTGGGGTAATAGACGCCCAAGGTGTAGGAAGAACCGGACATTTTGGAAGAGGTTATGATGGTTCAGGCAGCAATCTGAAGCCCGGAGACTCCAGAAATACTGATGAAGTTATTTCCGTAGAGGAAACTGAAGGCAGCACAAGAGGAACAAGAAGCAATACCAGAAATGAAGAAGTAAGGGATACTAAAAGAAACGATAGGCCAGTCAGAACAAACACTAGGTCAAATACCAGAACGAATACCCGTTCTAACAATACTCCTACCAGGAGTGAGACAAGAAGTTCACCTAGATCAAGCGGGTCATCTTCTTCATCCAAAAGTGATAACAAATCAAGTAGATCCCCAAGGGGACCAAGATAATAGAATATAATCCTTGCTTTGTAAAGTGTAGATGTTTTGCAAAGCAATGGTATTGAATAAGGCGGATAAATGGGTATTGCACCTAATGTGTCCGCCTTTTTTATACCCATAGCAATCAGAAAAGAATTACAATTAAGAAAATTTCATTATGAGAGTAATAGCAATAATTATAACAATCACACTTTCTTCAATTTTTGCCTTTGGGCAAACAGCAGGAGACGCACTAAGATATTCCTATTGGAATTATGGAGGTTCCGCAAGATATATGGGCACAGGAGGCTCTATGGGGGCCTTGGGAGGAGATTATTCTTCGATCATCAGCAATCCGGCAAGTATCGCTACTTTTCGGAGGTCTGAATTGACATTCACTCCGGGGGTATTGATTTCCGGAACAGAATCAAATTTTAATAATACTGAATTTTCTAAAAACAAGGTTTCTGCTAATGTCAACCAAGCAGGATTGGTATTCGCTTCTGCCAAACCCGGAGATTGGAAAACCATTAATTTTGGAATAGGCTATAACCGTCTGATGGATTTCAATCAGACATTCACTTATTCAGGAACTACTAACGGCTCGATTTCTGACTATTTTAAGGAATTGGCAAATGGACTGACAACAGATCAGTTAAGTGATTATGATTCTTGGTTGGCTTATGACACTTATCTATTATATCAACCCTTAGCATCAGACCCGACCTACTACGAAAATGATTTACTTCCTAATGACCAAACCCAAAAATTCCAAACAGTAAGAACCAAGGGTTCAATGGGTGAACTGAATTTGGCTTTGGGTGGGAATTTTGATCATAAATTATATGTAGGAGGAAGTGTGGGTGTCGTTTTTTTAGATTATAATCTGACAAAAAAATATGAAGAGTCAGATATCAATGCTACGATTGATTATTACGAGGGACTAGAATACAATGAAGCATTGTCAACTGATGGAGTGGGTTTCAATATAAATATAGGAGCGATATATAGAATCAACCAGATAGTAAGAATCGGTGCTGCAATCCATACACCTACTTGGCTTTCCTTATCCGATAGCTATAATACAAGCCTGACCCACGACTTTATAGATCCGGACAGCGGAGCCGGTACACTTACATCAGAATCTCCCATAGGAACTTTTGAATACAATTTGCGGACTCCGTGGAGATTCATAGGGAATGCCGGTTTCGTCATTAAAAAAGTGGCATTCATTTCCTTAGAAGCCGAATGGTTGGATTATTCCAAAAACAGATATAATTATGATTCAGAATTTGCCGATCAAGCCACATTGGAAATAGAAGCCGGAACAAATGCCCAAATCAAACAAACGTTCCAGTCAGGATTGAATTTGAAATTAGGAGGGGAATATGTTATAAAGGAATTATTCCGATTACGAGCGGGCTATGCATTATATGGCAATCCTTATGTTAATAATGACGGCATGTTCAATACTTCCCAGATAAGTGCGGGTCTTGGATATAGGAAAAATAATTATTTCGTGGATCTTGCCTATGTCCGTCGTATGGGAGAACAAGATTATGCACCCTATGTCCTGGCTTCGGGTTTGGAAAATAGTCCGGTAGTCAGCAATAATACAGCTTCCGACCAGATACTTGTAACCCTTGGATTAAAATTCGGAGGGAAAAGGGCGAAATAATGATAAAAAATTACTTGTAGGAAGTTTCTATTGTAATTAACAACATATTAATCCACATCGTCACAAAGATGTTGCTTTTGGCAACATCTTTGTGATTTATAATATGTTATGATTGATGACTAAGCACTAAACATCTTTAAAATCATTAGCAATTTTATTATCCCGAGCCATTTTGGCACAAAATTTAAGTATATTCTGTTAGAAATATCCTAGGTCATGAAATAGTACCATGTTCCTATTTACTTTCAGCTTATATCTACTTATATTTGGAAAGTAAGATTCCACTAAAATGGCTTAGGCATTTGTTCAACATTAGTATATAATCTATGATTAAGTTAAAGTATATCCTAAGCTTATCCCTCCTAATGGGGTTGTACTTTACGGTTTTTGCCCAAGAGGATTTGGATCCTTTTTATCCTGCTGTTAATGAGAATAGATTGGTGGAAACCAAATGGCGTTATACCTACGCATTGCATGTAGAATCCAATACCACCATTCACCAAGCACAAGATGACTACGAATTTTTCATTCATTTCAAATACGATTATAGTTATCAACAATTTCTCAATGGCAAAATGACCAAAGGAAATTGGAGCCTGAACGGCTCAGAATTATTTTACAATTTCAAGCATATCAAGAAATTTTACATCGCAGATGCCACTAAAGAAAGGTTAGTCCTTGAATTCACCCAACCCAATAGCAAAGGAGCATACCAATACCATTTCATTCCTATTTCTGATGCGGATGCTCCATTCGTGAAACCTGAAAATGAGTTGCCTACCGTAGATGTTGAAGAAATGGATCCTAGAGCTCTTATGGCTTTCAATAGGGCAAAGAAAAAAGCTAAGAAGAAGAAAAAAAGAAATCGGAAAAATAAAAATGAGGAGCCTGCCGAAAAACCGGTTTACATTAGTATCGAACTCATCGGAGGTGGTTATTATGGAGGAATCGATCCTGTCCTAAGAGATTATATACAAATAAAAAGCACTGGCAGACTCATCAAGGAATTCCAAAGTCTCCACAACGGATTGACGGTTATAAAAAAAGATATTCCAAGGGATGAATTAGAGGCTTTCGCCGAATATATCATGTCCAAAGACTTTTTTGGCTTGGAACGGATTTATGATTGTGATGACGAATTATGCCAGAAAAGAAAAAGACAAAAACCCACTCCGGTTCCTTTAAGGCTGGCTGTTGCTTATGGCTCTAAGAAAAAAGTAATCACGATAACGGTCTGGGGAAAGGATAATAATAATGTAAGATACATTCCTTATCCTAAAGAATTAGATGACATTATCGTTTCTATACAAAAAATGGCGGACCGCTATAATTGATCCGCCATTTTTGGCGATATTCCAAAATGTATTTTTGAA
>JAHDHJ010000325.1 GCA_020631375.1 Saprospiraceae bacterium
CCTTGGCAAAATTCGGAAGGGATACTTTCGATTTTTTATTTCCGGAATATTTTGATGAACAATCTCCCATCATTCCCAACTCAAAAAAATGGAATTTCAAACCGCTGGAAATTGAAGATGATAAAACGGAAAATGACATTATAGATTATTTTGATTATAAAGAATATAATCGGCCTCCTGCGGGAATAGGCAGCAATAATTGGGCAGTTTCCGGAGCGAGGACAAAATCCGGAAACCCTATCCTTTGTGGTGATCCGCATTTGGGTTTGACCTTGCCTTCCATTTGGTACGAAATGCAAATCCATACCAAAGAATTCAATGCCTATGGTGTGACGCTTCCCGGAATACCATTCGTAATTATTGGTTTCAATGAAAATATTGCATGGTCGCAGACCAATGTGGGGCATGATGTAACGGATTATTATCAAATCAAATGGAAGGATAATTCCAAAATGGAATATTTATATGATGGAGAATATAAAAAGGTAGATATTAAAGTTGAACATTTTAATGTCAAGGGAAAAGGAACTTTCGTAGATACGGTGAAATATACGGTTTGGGGTCCGCTCCGGTATGATTCCCCGACGAGTATGGACAAGGATTTGGCGTATTCATGGTTGGCACATTCTGCTTCGGATAAAAATGAAATGACCACTTTTTATGAATTGAACAAAGCCCAAAATTTTGATGAATATAAAAAGGCTTTGGATACCTATAATGTACCCGCTCAGAATTTTGCCTTTGCTTCGAAGGATGGGGATATTGCGATAAGGATAAGTGGTAAATTCCCTTTGAAAGAAAAAGATCAGGGCAGATTTGTAAGGGATGGAAGCCTGTCTTCCTCTGGTTGGAAAGGTTATATTCCGACAGAACATAATCCGATTGTGAAAAATCCGCCAAGGGGTTATGTCTCTTCTGCGAACCAACATTCGACGAAGCCCGATTATCCATATTATTATAATCGGGAAACATTTGAAGCTTTCAGAGGAAGGATAGCAAACAGAATACTTTCCAAAATAGATGGTGCAACGGTGGAGGATATGATGGCAATGCAGAATAGCAATTATGATTTGAAAGCAGAGGAAGCCTTGCCATTGATGTTGGCGAATTTGGATAGTGCGCAGATTCGGAATAATCGGGAAATTATTTCCTTATTGGAAAATTGGGATAGGATATTCAGTCCGGAATCTAAGGCGGCAACATTTTTCCAAGAGTGGTGGAGGTCTTTATATTGGAATATCTGGGATGAAATGCAAAACCAAGAATATGCTATGATGTATCCCAATACGGAACGGACCATTTCACTTTTGCGGGATGTACCAGAAAGTGTTTTCTTTGATGACACTAGGACAGAGGATGTAGAAAACATTAAGAATATTGTCACCCGTGCATTTATGGATGTGAATGATAAACTCGGTTCGGACACTCCGGTTTGGGCAAATCACCAAGGCTCTTATATCGGTCATTTGGCACAGATTCCTGCTTTTAGTCGATGGGATATTGGTGTAGGAGGAGTGAATTCTTCCCTGAATGCGATGACGGATACACATGGGCCGTCATGGCGGCAAATTGTCGTTTTGGGAGATGAAATAAAAGCCTATGTTTCTTATCCCGGCGGACAATCAGGGAATCCCGGTTCCAAACATTATGATGATTTTCTGGACACTTGGGCAAAGGGAGATTATTATGAAGCACTGTTTATGAAAGATGAGGACGACCACCAAAGAATGATGGTTGCAAAACAGGGATTTGGGAAGCTTCATTAGTTTTCCCGAAAAATAAACTGCCCTTCAATCGTAGTGTTTTTACCTGTTTCCCGAACTATTTTTCCATGGATTCTACCTGCCATGATTCCTTCGTTGAGTAATTGGGGGTCAATGACGATTTCCATATGTTCAAAATATCCTTCTTTGAATTCCCTGCCTTGGATTCGTTCACTATAAGAAGCACGATAACTGTTGTTTTTTCTAAAAGAAATAGTCACCCAATATTTATCGGATTGTAATTCTATACTTGCAAAATATTGGTTGGTTTGAAAATATTTTGGATGTAAAATATATTTTTTTTCACTTTTATGTTCCCTTGCTACAAGTTGGATGAAAGAAGTATCAATTTTAGCGTAATTGAATTCCCGTACTTTAGCATCAGTATTTTTTAATTTTAATTGGCTATTCCTTTTAGTGTCAGTGGTGAAATAAATTAATTCATAATTTAAAAATTGCAAGAAAACACTATCGCCATAAAACCATAAATCTGTTGTTCCTTTGATTCCTCCTTTGTCAGTTTCCCTTCTGTCTGGTTCTCCCAATTGTTCTAAAACAATTTCTTGTTTCAATCCTTTTTTTAAAATTCCATAATCCCTGTCAATATTATAATTGTCAGAAAAAAACTTAATTCCATATTCGTTTACGATTACAATAGTGTTTTTTCCGTAGAGCCAATATTCTTCTTTTTCATTTATAATAATAGAATCGGGTTTGCCCATGAATTTCTCGATTTTTTCTTTAGGCATTTGAAAGTTAAGTGAAGCAATACCATGATTTTTTTCTGGAGATTTTATATAGGATTTTTGTTCTTTACTTTTTTTGTTTTCTAAAATTAAAGTATCACTTGCAGCTAAAATAATATCGTAGAATCCATTTCCATAATAATTATTTTTACTTGTCCTGATATAATTTGACCAAATG
>JAHDHJ010000080.1 GCA_020631375.1 Saprospiraceae bacterium
GATCCAGTTG
The DNA here is from genome assembly GCA_020631375.1 of Saprospiraceae bacterium. GTDB lineage: Bacteria > Bacteroidota > Bacteroidia > Chitinophagales > Saprospiraceae > JAHDCE01. The sequence continues at coordinate 11 of JAHDHJ010000080.1, forward strand.
AAAAAAAACATAAGGGCTTGTAAAACCTGCCATAATTTATCCGATGTTGAAATTTGTACTATCTGTACGGATAATCACAGAAAACAGGACGTTGTATGTGTGGTAGAATCCATACGGGACGTAATGGCTATTGAAAATACAGGACAATACAGAGGTGTTTACCATGTTTTGGGCGGTGTGATAAAACCCATTGAGGGAATAGGCCCGGACCGGTTGAATATAGATTCTTTAGTGCAGCGTGTGAGCAAAGGAAAAATAAGAGAAGTCGTGATGGCTATCAGTCCGACAATCGAGGGGGAAACGACCACTTTTTACATTTCAAAACAATTGAAAAATTTTGAACTTAACATAAGCACTATAGCAAGGGGAGTAGCATTTGGAGGAGAATTGCAATATGCAGATGAAATGACTTTGGGTAGATCAATCGTAGCTCGTACCCCCTATGACATTTCCAAATAAATCAATGAAAACACATGAAATACAAATTTTTATATTTATTAATTTTTTGCCTTTTTCCATTATCCTTTATTTATTCCCAAGATTACTTTGATCGAAAGGAATATTATATAGGAACAGGCTATGGAATGGGTTTCGGTCAATTTGACAAATTCAATTCCATTCTTAATAAATACAATGAGGAGAATACGCAAGAGAAGGAGTTTAGGGAATTACATCTTCCAAATGGTTTTGCCTTTGTACTTGGAGCCAATTTAAGCATATTCAATATAGAAGCCGGATTTTCCCAAAAACAACAAAGGAGCAAAACCAAATTCTCTGTAAATGAGACTCTCATGAGAAGGGATGCCCGTCTCAGGTTCAACACTTTCCATATTGCATTAGGGGCATTTTTCCCTGCTACAGATAGGTTTGGCTTTGGACCCAATGTTTCCGTGGATCAGAATTTGGTGGCTTTCAGTACTCGAGGTGGAGAGGAGGGAAGTGTTGGGAAATCTTCTTTCATCAGCCCTGTACGAGATAAGAGATATGGTTTGACTGCCAGCCTTAGATTTGTTTTTGGAAACATGGACGATCATAGTACGAAGCTGATGCTTAGACCTTATTATAGTTACCTCTTTAAAAGCGTGGATGCTTCAGCATTCAATGAAGTTTTGAATGGGGCAGAAGTGAATAACCTATCAAGTAATTACTCCCATTTTGGTTTATCATTTATCATAATTTATTCCGTAGTGAAGTAAGCACATGAAGCTATCCGTCATCATTGTAAATTATAATGTCAGGTATTTTTTAGAACAGACATTATTATCTGTACAAAAGGCGGCAACAAAATTAGAAACGGAAATTTTTGTAGTTGATAATAATTCCATAGACGATTCATTGGCTATGGTCAGGGAGCGTTTTCCGGAAGTCCGTATTATTGCGAATAAAGACAATCCCGGGTTTTCGATTGCTAATAACCAAGCCATCCGGGTTTCGTCTGGAGAATATGTCCTTTTATTAAATCCCGACACGGTTGTGAATGAGGATACTTTCGAGAAATGTGTCCAATTTATGGATCAACATTCGAATGCGGGTGGCTTAGGTGTGAAAATGATTGACGGTTCGGGTAAATTTCTTCCTGAATCCAAGCGTGGTTTTCCTTTTCCTTTTGTGGCATTCTGCAAGACATTCGGATTGTCCAAACTATTCCCTAAATCCAAGTTATTCAACCGATACCATTTAGGATATTTGGATAAGGATAAAACACATGAAATAGATGTATTGTCTGGGGCATTCATGATGCTTAGAAAAACCTGTTTGGACAAAGTGGGTTTATTGGATGAAGCTTTTTTTATGTATGGAGAAGACATCGATCTTTCTTATAGAATAAAAAAAGCAGGATATAAAAATTATTATTTCCCCGAAACAACCATCATTCATTACAAAGGAGAAAGCACAAAAAAAGGCAGTCTTAATTATGTGAAAGTATTTTATAATGCGATGATTATTTTTGCAAAAAAACATTTCACAGGAACTAAGGGAAGTCTGTTTATCCTAATGCTCCAAATGGCCATCTATTTTCGGGCTTTCATCACTCTTGCTTCTAATTTCTCCAAAAAGGCAATGATTCCTTTAGTTGATATTCTATTAATTTCCGGAGGGTTATTTATTCTAAAAGATTTTTGGGCGAATTATTATTTTAAAGATCCTGACTATTATAACGATTCTTTTTTGTGGTTCAATATTCCTCTTTATACTTCCATTTGGTTTTTTTCTATTTTCCTTAGTGGAGGATATGACGAATATAAAAGTTTGCGGCGACCAGCAAGAGGATTATTCATAGGAACAATTATTTTAGCTGCGATTTATGGATTTTTAGATTTAGAATTCAGGTCTTCTAGGATGCTAATTGTATTGGGAGCGTTCTGGTCATTTATCACAATCCTATTGAATCGGATTTTATTGCATTTTATCAAATATAAAAATTTCAATATTGGCAAAAATATTCCTAGCAATCTTATTATCGTAGGTAATGATGAAGAAGTAAAAAGAACAATGGGTTTACTACAGGATGCCCGGGTAGATAAAAACATTATCGGAACCGTTTCATCAGAAAAATCTTTTCGGACAGAAAATCATCTTGGCAATTTTCCCCAACTGAATGAAATCGTACGAATTTATAAAATAAACGAAATTATTTTTTGTTCCAAAGATATTAGCTCTGAAAAGATAATGAATTCGATGACTAATTTAGGCGGCAAAATACAATATAAAATATTACCTGAAAAAAGTTTGAGTATTATCGGAAGTCATTCCAAAAACCATTCGGGAGAACTATATACAATAGATATAGAATATAAAATAAATCGCCCTATTAATATAAGGAACAAAAGAATTCAGAACATAGGGTTATCTCTTTTATTCCTTAGTTTTTTCATTGTATTAATATTTTTTGTAAAAAATAAAATTGGTTTTTTGAAAAACATCTTCCTTGTTTTATTTAATAAAAAAAATTGGGTAGGCTACCATCCATCCGAAGAGAAACTATGGAAATTACCTAAATTGAAACCTGGCGTATTAAATCCGACAGATGCCTTTGACATCGAATTAAATGATTCCAATACCATAGAACGCCTCAACTTTTTTTATGCCAAAGATTTCTCACCTAACGAAGATTTAAATATCATTTGGGAGGGATTCAATAAGCTTGGAAAATAAAATCATTTTTATTTTACCTAAAATAAAAACGCACCGATCAAAACGAAGAAAACAAATAAAATTGAAGCAGAAATAGAATATGAAAACATAAAAATAGAATACTTAAAAAATGTTTTCATCATTCCTTGCTTATAATATTTTTTCATTGCCAAGAAAAGATATACAAACCAAAGCAAAGGAAGCAATACGTTTAATATTTTTAAGTCATAAAAATATTCCAAAATCAAAAAGGGGATGCCTAATATAAAAAAGAAAGATATCGCATGAACTAAAAATAATATATGTTCAGAATAATAATGTCCTCTTCTTATATATAATAACAATAAACATACTCCCATGACAGGGATGCTCAATAAGATTACCCAAGTCATATTGCCAATTATAAAATCTTTCAAGCCATCCGGAGAGTCCCTTAATTTTAATCCTTGGCTGAATATTTTTTGCCTCCAATATCCTTCTATTTCATATTTTTCTATCAATTCCTGATTGTTCATGACGGCAACATCTTTTACATCAATCTTCAGGTTATTTAATCTGATTATATTATCACCTGTCCCGAAAAGTTGATTCTGTAAAGAATCCAAAACATCATTCAACAATAAGGTGTCAAAATCATTTTTCATTTCATTTTTCAGGCTATCCTTATTTTGTTTTAAATAATGTGCGAATTTTAAATTCATCATAGAGTCACTAGCTTGGCTAGTATTTTCTTCTACGTCAAGGCTTCCCAAAAATGTAAATAAAGCGAAATAAAAAAGTAACACAAATAATAATAATCTTCCCGGTTTCGTATATCTCGCTCTTCTGCCTTTAAAAAATTCAGCAGTCAAAAATCCGGGTTTGAATAAGGATATTGGTGTTCGCCAAATCTTTGAATCCAAATTAAACAAACCACCTATAAAGTCTTTTAGGATGACAAGGAAACTATACTTGTTACCAAGACTTTCCTGTCCGCAATTTCCGCAATATTTTTGCTCTTTTTTAAGAGGGATGTGGCAATTCTGACAATATTGGTTTTTCATTTCTTTTCCGATTTATATCAATCTATTCTCCTTTTATAAAATCAATATATTTTTAAGACGTAGTTCTTGAATTTTTAGATAAAACTCAATTGTAATTTACCTAACCTGAACTAGATGAATTGAAAATAGTATAACTTTGTACAAGAAAAAAATAAATTGCTATGTTAAAGGAAAAAATCCAAAAACTTGCCAAAGCATATAAGTCAGACATCATTGATATCCGTCGTCATATCCACATGAATCCTGAGCTATCATTCGAGGAAGTGGAAACGGGGAAATTCATTTCCAGAAAACTGACAGAGTTCGGCATAGAACATGAACACGGTATTGCGGAGAATGGTGTTTTAGGAATGATTCGAGGCAAAAATCCGGATAAGAAAATCATTGCCCTACGGGCAGATATAGATGCATTGCCGATTTTAGAAGCAAACGACGTTCCCTATAAATCGAAAAAAGATGGAATCATGCACGCTTGTGGACATGATGTCCATACCGCTTCTCTATTAGGTGCCGCCAAAATCCTTTCTGATTGTAAAAATGACTTCGAGGGGAGCATCAAACTTCTATTCCAACCCGCTGAGGAGCGTTTGCCCGGAGGGGCATCCATTATGATAAAGGAAGGTGCATTGGAAAATCCAAAACCCGCTTCTATCATAGGACAACATGTTCACCCTCCTTTGGCGTCTGGCAAAATCGGACTCAAACCGGGTATTTATATGGCTTCTGCCGATGAGATTTATGTTACCGTAACGGGTAGGGGCGGACATGGTGCTTTGCCTCAGGATTGCATTGACCCTATTGTTATAACAGCGCATATCATTACTGCCTTACAGCAAATTGTCAGTCGGAATGCGGATCCTGCTATGCCTTCGGTTCTAACATTGGGGAAAATAAACTCTACGGGAGGTTCTACCAACATCATTCCTAATGAGGTCAAATTATTGGGAACATTCAGAACTTTTGATGAAACATGGAGAACCGAAGCCCACAAACGGATGAAGAAAATGGCAGAATCCATTGCTGAGGGAATGGGAGGACATTGTGACTTTGAAGTAAGAAGAGGTTATCCAGCCCTTTATAACAATCCGGAATTGGCTGTCAATACTAAACAATGGGCAATAGATTTCCTTGGAGCTGATAATGTAGTGGACTTGCCGCTTCGCCTTACGGCTGAAGATTTCTCCTATTATTCTCAAGTGATGCCAGCCTGCTTTTACCGCCTCGGAACAGGAAATGAATCCAAGGGAACAACATCCCCTGTTCATACGAATACCTTTGATGTGGATGAAGACTGTTTGGAATTGAGTATCGGTCTGATGGCTTGGTTGGCCGTGAAGGAACTGGGGAATTAATTCTGACATGCTCTTCCGAATAGCAAAAGATAAAGGCATTGTATATTCAATATACAATGCCTTTGCTAACTAATTATTTCCTATAATCCTCATAGCCCTCATCTTCCAATTTCTCGTATTTTTCTTTTACGCCCTCTGCCATTTCTTTTTTATAGTCCAACATTTTCTGCATTAAATCAGCATTGTTGGAACCTAATATTTGTGCAGCTAAAATTCCTGCATTTTTTGCAGCGTTCACGGCTACTGTTGCTACAGGAACACCATTGGGCATTTGCAAAATGGACAACATGGAATCCCATCCATCAATGGAATTAGAGGATTTTATCGGTACGCCAATCACCGGCAATGGAGAAAGCGAAGCTACCATACCCGGAAGATGTGCGGCCCCTCCGGCACCGGCAATCACAACTTGAATTCCTCTCTCATGTGCTTTTTTTGCAAATTCGAATAAGCGTTCCGGTGTACGATGTGCAGAAACAATTGTCAATTCAAAAGGTACATCAAATTCTTTCAAGACATCAGCAGCAGCCCTCATTACCGGCAAATCCGAATCCGATCCCATTATGATGCTTACTATTGCTCCTTTCATTTTATTAATTTTCTTTTGCTTAAAAATCTTCGACATCTTCCTCCTCCTCGCTTGGAGCTGGAGCAGGTGGCGTAACCCTAGGACTATCATTTCCAGATGGAGTAGGCGCTACATCGCCGCCACTAGGTGACGGTGGTTCAGGAGTATCAAAACCCATGTCAACTTCGTCCCCTTCTTCATCGAATTCGTCTCCGAATTCGCCTCCAGAATCACTCGAATTAGTGTCTGTCCCTCCATCAGGCGTATCTGTAAGACCTTCTTCGCCATCAGCAGGGTTGCCATAAATACCACGACAATCTATTCTAATACCCAATTCGCCCGGAGGTTTCACAAACCTGGCTTCGGTATCGAATTCAATTGAGGTATCTTTCTCTATTGCTTTCATGAATTCAACATAAATGGGGCGGGCTAGGATTCCTCCCTGTCCTATATTCGGATCCCTAAAACGAATCCATCTGTCATCACCTCCAACCCAAGCTCCTGCCACAAGGTTCGGAGTCAAACCCATAAACCAAGCATCAGCATGTTTATTTGTCGTACCTGTTTTTCCTGCTACTTCTGACTTGAGTTGCCATTGTATCGGTTTGGCTACTCTTTTCAACATATCTATCATCACATAATTCGCATCATGAGAAAGCGCCCTTTTATTAGGGACGGATGATTCTTGGTAAATCACTGTTCCATTTCTATCTTCTATTCTTTGTATAAAATAGGGTTTCATGTGTACGCCTTGGTTGGCAAAAGTAGCATAGGCTCCCGCCATTTCGAAAACAGAAAGATCCGTTGCTCCTAAGCAAATAGAGGGTTGTTTAGGGACTCTTGGATCTCCATAAATATTGAGTTTATTCACTTCTATTCCCATTGCCTCGGCTAAATCCCTAACGGGTTCATAGCAGCCAATTTGCTTCATCAGATAAGCAGAAACGGTATTTTTGGATTTTTCCAAGCCTTTATAAAGGGAGAATTCCTCTCCTGTATATTCTCCGAAATTCTTCGGCGTCCAATCTTTTAACAAATCAAAACAGCCCTCTTTCTGATGAATGGTATATGGAATGTCAGCGACTTTATAGCAAGGGGAGATGCCCATTTGTTCTATTGCCGTAGCATAAACGAATGGCTTGAATGTAGAACCTACCTGTCGCTCAACACTTAGATTAACATGATCGAATTTGAAATATTTATGGTTGATTCCACCAACCCATGCCTTGATAGCTCCGCTATGGGGATCTAGAGCCATCATTCCTGTTTGTAAGTGCATTCTGATATAACGCAAGGAATCCCAAGGAGACATGATGGTGTCTTTCTCCATTTTTTCATTCTCATAAGTGAAAATCCTCATTTTGGTTTTCTTCTTGAAATCCTTATCTGAAAATGCTTGGAGTTCTTTCCACTGTCCTTTCAGGGTTTTCCAAGCACTGTCTTTCATTATCTTGCGATATTTGGAAGCCTTTTCCTTGCTTAGTAAATTTTGTTTTACCAATTTGGATAAATGTCCCTTATCTTCTTCTTCAGATAGCATTCTCCCTATGTCATAATCCTTTAATAATAAATCATGACTTTTTTGTATGACTGCCAAGACATCTGTCAAATACCTTTCCCGATGTAGCATATACCGATCGGTTTCCCTCAATATTCTCAAAAAAGAGTTTTCCCTCATTTTCAATTCCTCTGGAGTAGCTTTATCCGCATAAGTCCATGGGTCTTTGTCTTTCCATTCTTTCCAGAATTTTTTCTGGTTTTTTTCCATTATCTTAATGGATGCATTTTCCGCATGAACTTGCATCTTAGGATCCAATGTGGTAAATATTTTCAATCCATCCGTATGGACATTATATTCTGTTCCTCCATCCTTAGCAACGCCTCTCAATATCTTCTTTACTTCTCTTCTCAACTCCTCCCTAAAATAAGGCGCCATTCCTTGGGAGTGGGTTTTTCGGGAAAAATTAAGGCCAAAGTCCGTTTCTCTTAATTCATCATATTTCGCCCTGTCAAAATGCCCTGAATCGTGCATTAGCCTTAAAACAACTTCTCTTCTATGTTTTGCATTATCAGGGAACCGTTTCGGGTTAAAAAGGGATGGGTTTTTCAGCATGCCTACCAACATTGCAGCTTCTTGTATTTCCAAATCCTCAGCTTCCTTACCAAAATAGATTTCAGCTGCGGATTTAATCCCTACAGCTCCATAAAGGAAATCAAATTCGTTGAGATACATCGTCAGGATTTCTTCCTTGGTATATCTTTTTTCCAATTGATAGGCAGTGATCCATTCCTTGAATTTAATCATCGCCAATTGTACAATCTTACTTAATTTATTACCTGAAAGCGAACGGTCGGAATATTGTAATTTTGCTAATTGTTGGGTAATGGTAGATCCTCCTCCTTGGTCTGTACTTCCTAAGGCCAAACCTTTTACAACACGTCCCAATGCTTCCAAATCTATCCCCGCATGGTCATAATAACGCTTGTCTTCCGTCGCTATTAAAGCATGGATAAGATGTTCGGGTAATTCTTCATAAGCTACTTTCACCCGGTTCTCAACATAGTAACGCCCTATTACAGAACCATCTCCGGCAATAACCTCTGTCGCGAGATTATTCTTAGGATTCTGCAATTCCTTTGTGGATGGTAAATCATCGCTATTGGATAAGATAAAAAAGAAGAGTAATGTTCCTATTATCCCCAATGCCCAAAGTATCCACATGATGCGGATACGCTTTTTATATTTCGGCATTCGGCTTTCCCTATATTCAGTATTGGTCATTTCATGTTTCTTTATCAAAGAAAAATATTGCGAAGTACAAATTTACACATTCCTATGATTTTATGAATCCACTGTAAGGAACAAACTAGTATTTGTATGGGAAATATGATTAAACGGGAGGCATTGTTGTATTTTCTTTATGAAAAGGGACTTCAATTTTCTCTGCATATTGGGAAAATTCGTTTACAAAAATCCTAGTGACCTCATTTTCGCCCTCCATTAGAAGAACATCATCCAAGATTTGGTTCTCCTCGAATTCTACTTCCCTGTGGAATTTTGCTTCGTCTAATTCGTCAAACAAAATGCTATAATTCCCTTCTTTTCCTTGAATCAATACGCCATCTTCATATAAATGAAATGCGGTAGGATTGAGCTGTTCAAAAAAAATGGCATCCCGATATAAGCGAGGATGATGGAAAACGAGTTTGACTTGTCCGTTTCTGCCTAATTGAATAATAAAAAATAAAAAAGATATTACAACAGGAATATACATCCAATTTTCATCGTAATAAGCTACTCCTAATGATATTATAGTGAGTAATTGAAGATTTTTAAGGATAATGGCACTTGCCAATTTTTTGCTTGAGATAAAAAACTACAATGTTCTTTTTATTGTATCGTTTGAAATAACGGGCTGCCATCCATACCGCCATTCCAAAAGTCATGAAGAAATAATATACTTGAAAAAAGCGATTGAATACTTCTAAATATTTTGACCCACTGATTAAAAGGATTATTCCTGTCAGGATAAAAAACCATTCTGCAGCCTGAATTTCTTTTCTCATTATTTTTTTATAAAAACTTTTTTACATTATACCAACCCTTTTCTATTTCCGCTTGGTTTTTCTTATAAAAATTAATGGCTGGTTCATTCCAATCCAAAACTTGCCATTTTACAAGTTTGGCTTTCTCTTCTTTTGCTATTTTTAGAAATTGATTATATAATTTTTGACCAACTCCTTTTTTCCTATATTTTTCATTGACGACAAAATCGTCCAAATAAATCATTTTACCTTTCCATGTGGAATAGGCTGTAAAATACAACATCATCCCTACAACCTCATTTTCATTTTCCGCAACGATAGCATTGAAAACTCCATCTGAAAAATTATTTTCATAATCTTCCAATGTAGCAGTAACCGCATCGGGTTCCTTTTCATAGACAGCCAATTCTTTCACAAGGTTGTAAATAGAAAGTAAATCTTTTTTATTGGCTTTTCTTATGGTAGTTTTCTCTTGCATCTATTTTGTATTATTAATTCCTCCGCATAAAACGCAACTTAGTTTATTAATTCAATGAGACGATCAGACAGCATTAAAATAATTATGAAAGTTTTCATCTCAAAATCTAATTACCTTTAAATCTAAACATCTATTTTATCAATCTATAAATCTCCATGAAACTCCGAACCTGAAATGAGCGTCAGGCATAGGATGACCGGGTACTTGGTAATATCTTTTTTTGGTAAACCAATCCGTAATATTTTCCATTTTGGCGAAAGCCCTAAATGTCTGTACTTTGAAACTTAAAAATAAATCCAATGCAGGATATGTTTTTATTTTTTCTTCGTTTTGCAAATGAAACTGCCCCAAAACGGCTTGGTAATTATCTGCAAAATAAGAGGTATTCATTCTAAAGTCCAATCCCAATCTCGCCAACATTACTTTTTTGAATATTTTCCCTTCAACGAATAAACTATTTTTCATGAAAACTTTAGGAACACGAATAAATTCATCATTCGTATTTTGAAAAGCAATCGTATTTTCCATCCCGATTTTTTTAAATCGGAAATCCTGTTGTAAAATTAACTGCAGAACATTAACTCCTTTATCCGCTTGTCGGGCAAAACCTAAAGTGTCGTAATAAATATAATTGTTCAATAAATGATATTGTACACGCAATGTCGTTTTTGAAACCGGTAAATGATAAAATGCTTTTATGGATGTAGTGATCGGTTTTTTAAAATTATTATTAAATATTTCCCGCTTGGAAATAAACATTCTGCCCTGCAATAAATCAGGAGAAAATCGTTGGTTACTTACTTCTGCATTTAGTTGCCCTAATTTATTTAAATTAAAATTTAATTTTCCTTTTATTAAATATTCATTTCCCGCATTTCCTATTCCATAATGTGTATAAATATTAATGTCAACTGCCTGAATAGGGTTATAATCCCAGCCCCCGAAAAGGTATAAGGCATTATAAAAAGTATCCTTGGGTTCCTGATGTGTTTTTTGATAAATATGCGTTATTCCAACATTAAATAAATCCCTGGGTTTATTTCTGTTTCCTTCTGTCTTAAAAGTAGAAACCTTAAAAGTATTTTCTATTTTATCCCAATTCAAATAATGCCTAAGCCCTCTGTTATCCACTTGTAAATATTGGTAATAAATAGAATCTTCCGCCAACTCTTTGTCTGTGAATTTATAATTGCCCGGAGTATAAGCAAACTGATGTCCTAGTGTTAAATGTCTTCCTGATTCTTTTCCAAGACTATCTGTTTTTGGTGCTAGAAAATCATAATAATGCGTATAGGAAAGAATGTGCTCTTTCGTCCTTGTATTGGCATTACTTAAGGAAATCGGAATATTTGTTCGGTCACTATAAAAATCGTCATCAAATAATGTATCTGTAGTTACGCCCCCATTATCTTGTTGTTGAATATCATTAAATGAATAACTGATAAATGCCTTGTATCTATTTTTTTTATGGCGGTAAGCCGCATTTGTATTAAATGCGGTATGCCGGGATTTTTGTCGGGAATAAAATCCTATATGACTGATTCGGGTATAGTCTAATGAAAGGTTCCATTGGGAAGAAAGGTTCCTTGTAAATGTTCCTTTGAAAATAAAATCATCCTTGGTTCCTCCTTGGGCATAATATGTATCGGTAAAAGTTCTGTTGACTTTAAAATACCGGATGGAATCCAAAGGTCTATCATATAAATCGAATTGGCGGAAGCCGATATTCAGACCTTTCCTTTCTTCTACTTCAAATAATGTGGGACGGGCAGGATTCCCCAAACTCCCTAAATAAGTATAATCAAGCAATTGTTCACGGACGGGGTCGGATTGTTGAAAATAATGATCCAGCATGGAATCCGGATAAGGATAGAATCTTTCCGGATTATGTGCATGGTAAACGGAAATTTCCAAGGAGTCGGGCGGAGAAAAAATAGCATTGATTATTTTATTGTCCTTATCTATTTTTTCTTCCTTTTTAATAATTCCGTCATTATTTCCATCATTTTTTTTCACAGGTCGCTGTGCATAGAGCAAATCTGGATTGCTCATTAAAAAAACGAAGATGAAAAAAAAATGAATGGCTTTCATTAAGTCTAAAAATGATTCATTACAATAACGGAAAATGGCAAGATTCTGTATATTTCATACAAGCATGAATTCAGTTAATTTACAGAATCAGGACAATGCTTGATTTTATGCATTATTTTGTTTTCATAATTTTCAGGTCTGCAATTCCATCTACCCTCCTAAAAGCCCAAGGCAATCCGGATATGTTTTTTTCTATCACGTCGATTTCCCTATTCCTCAAACTCCTTTCATCCATCAAATGGAATACATAGGAATAATAATTATGCAAATAATATCTTTGCAATGACTTTATTCCTGTAATCTCTACCTGGTCATATAGGGATTTTACTTTTGCCCTGAATTTATTTTTTATCATTTTTTTTGCTTTGGGTTCGCTTGAATCCTCTGCCTCATGATAACACTCCATTACATACATTAAATATATGACATGTAATAATTCGGACTTGTCGTTTTCTATGCTTGATAATGCAAACTGTTCCATTTCCTCAAAAGAACCAAACCATTTTGGTGCTAAAAATGTTGCCAAGGCCATATGTCCCCTCAAATGGTTCGAATCTTTTTCCATGAGCATATCAAAACACTCCAGTCCATTTTCTTTTTCCTCCAGTCCCATGTATATTGTTATTAATCTGGCATAAGCTTCAGGATTATTTCCATTTATCGAAATCGATTTAAATAAATCCTCCTTTCCTTCTTCAAGTTTATTCCAGAATCCCTCGAACTGCTCTTCTCCTACATATTCGGCTCTTTCCCCCGATCTGATTTCCCATGCCACAAAGGTACTTGCCACTCCTGCAAACAAATTGGATATATAACTATCTGGTTCCAGGCTCTGCCATTCGAATATTTCTTTGAGATGGGTATCTGCCATTCCCAAGCCGTCCAGTAATAAAGAGACCTCATCGGTTTCCAAGTTCTCGAACATCTCCTCTATATCCTCATATTTCCTTTCTTTGAGCAAATTGCCAAACTCTTGGACCTTAGGGAATCCGAATGCAACATTCCGCTCATTTTTTACTGTAATTCTTGTATATATATTCCTGACGAAATTAAACATACTAGTATTTTATTTTTAAAAATGTACGGACTCGAATTGATTATTCCAAATCCAATACAGCTGGGCTCATTCCCATTTTGGAGAACCCTCCATCATGATAAAGGTTTTGCATCGTGATGTATTTCGATAAATCCGAAAACATGAATACACAATAATCTGCACATGCCTCAGCAGGAGCATTTCCTAGAGGAGACATTTTATCCGCATAATCAAAAAAGACATCGAAGCCTTTGACTCCTCCTCCGGCTGTCGTCATGGTAGGGGATTGGGAAATGGTGTTTACCCTTACCTTTTTGCTAGTGCCATAATGGTAACCGAAACTCCTAGCAAATGATTCCAATAAGGATTTGGATTCCGCCATTTCTCCATAATCAGGAAAAATTCTTTGGGCAGCGATATATGTCAGCCCTAATACAGAACCCCAATCATTGATGGCATCTTTCTGATAACAGCTCTGCATCAATTTATGAAATGAAATCGCAGAAATATCAAAGGTTTTCTGCATCCAATCATACTTACTATTGGTGTAAGCCCTTTTCTTTCTTACATTAATAGACATTCCTATGGAATGTAAGACGAAATCTATTTTCCCTCCTAGTATTTCCATTGATTTATCAATCAGATTTTCCAAGTCTTCAAGGGAAGTGGCATCAGCAGGAATCGCTTCCACATTTAATTTCTCAGCCAGTTTTTGGATTTCTCCAAAACGGAATGCAACGGGTGCATTCGTCAAAACGATTGATGCTCCTTCTTCCACACACCTTTCCGCTACTTTGGTCGCTAGGGACTTATCGTCCAATGCTCCAAAAATGATTCCTCTTTTTCCTTTCAATAATTCATTTGCCATATTCAGATGGTTTATTTTTTATATGAATGGCAAAATTAAGCATAATTCGTAGTAATTCGTGAAATTTGTGATAATTCGTGGCGAAAATGATAAAGGTGTGAATCTTTCTATTTGTCTTCCTTATCTTTAAGCTAATTCAGTATTCTCTTGAAATAAAACAAAAGAGAGATGAATTTATATCTTCAATAATTCAATATTCCCAAATACTTTTTTTGTTTTGTCAAAATCCTTAGTTATTCCCAAGAGGAATCCACCGCCTCCTGCTCCACATAATTTCATTTTAAAAAATGGACTTTTTAATCCCTTTTCCCAAAGTAATCTAAAATCCTCTGGAATTAATTCTTGTAAATGTAAATATTGCATTAGGGAAACATCGTGCATCTGATGAAAAAGACTAACTGCCTCTCCTTTTAAATAAGATTCAATGGCATGACTAACCATCGGATTGATTTCTTTCTCACAAACCGTTTCAAAAGCTTCATCCTTACATTTTTCTAAGAAAATATTTATGAATGATTCCGCACTTCTGGAAATCCCTGTATCTATCAGAAATAATCCTTCTGCTCCTTCAAATGGATTTAATATTTTGCTCACCCCCTCCTTGATATGAATGGGCTGTCTTAAATAACAAATCAATGGATCAAAGCCAGAGCTGGAACCATGAAAAAAACTTTCTAAAAGAGCGAATATTTTTTTCAATTGAATTGGATCTTTAGTCTTAGGATAAAAATATTGGTCATAAATAGCTGCACACAATGCCCCCGAACTTCCCGCACCATAACCTAAAGGAATATTGGATTGGAAAAATACACCATCATCTAAATCTTTCCGAAGAGCATCCGTATTAGGCAAAAAGCCTTCGATTTCTTCTTTCTTTTTTTCTAAATAATCCAATAATAATGGCAAATCCATTTGCCTCAATCGGGCTATTTCAGGATTTTTGGCATAAACCCATTTTCCACTGAATGTTGGGAATGGAATCGCCAATGCTTCTGAGCCTTTGAGTACCGTATGTTCTCCAAACAAAAGAATTTTAGCTACATATTTTTTCGAATCATTCGTCATAGTACAAAGATAAGCTATTGCTTATAATTCAATTATCCCTACTTTTGCAAAGCAAAAAAATATCCAAGATGTTGATAAGACCACGACGAAATAGAAAATCTGATGCGACCCGCTCCTTATTGAGGGAAAACTACCTAATGCCGGAGCAATTGGTTTATCCCCTTTTCCTCATGGATGGAAAAAAAATAAAAAGTGAGGTTACTTCCCTTCCCGGAAATTTTAGGTGGTCTTTGGATATGTTATTACCGGAAATTGAAGCCTGTATGGAGCTGGGGCTGAAAAGCTTCATTTTGTTTCCCTCAATAGACCAAAAATTCAAGGACAAAACCGGAACGCACGGATATTCACAAGGCAATTATTACTTGAAAGTAACAAGTGAAATCAAGAAGCGTTTTCCAGAGGCATGCCTGATTTCAGATGTAGCATTGGACCCTTATAATTCGGATGGCCATGATGGTGTCGTTCGGAATGGAAAAGTTGATAATGATGAAACCCTACCGATTCTGGGAAAAATGGCAGTCGCCCAAGCCCAAGCAGGTTTTGACATCATAGGTCCATCGGATATGATGGACGGACGAGTAGGGTATATTCGCCAAACAATGGATGCCGAAGGTTATACAGATACTGGCATCATGGCATATACAGCCAAATACGCTAGTGCATTTTATGGTCCGTTCAGGGATGCTTTGGATTCTGCTCCGGTAGAAGGCGCCGATATTCCAAAAGATAAGAAAACATACCAAATGGATCCGGCAAACAAAAAGGAAGCTTTGCGGGAAGCTATGCTGGATTATGAAGAAGGAGCGGATTTCATGATGGTAAAACCCGCTTTGAATTACTTAGATGTCATCCATTTGTTGAATGAAAATTTTGATGTGCCTATTGCTGCGTACCATGTTAGTGGAGAATGTGCGATGCTCATCGCTGCTTGTCAGAATGGTTGGCTGGATTTTGATAAGGCTATGCCGGAAACACTATTGAGCATTCATAGAGCTGGCGCCCAAGTTATCCTAACTTATTTTGCTAAGCAATATGCGGAAATGTGGAAAGAGTGCTGTGGGGATTTTAGTTGAAAGGCAAAAAAATCGAGTTATTCTGAATTTATCAGAATAACTCGATTTGCTTAACCCTCAAAAAATATTCTCTACCTCACCAAATTAATAAAGCCTTCTAAAAACATTTCTTCGTCTTTCCAATTCTTGGCTCGGACTTTAAAAGCATATACATCCGAATTTTGAGGAACACCTTTAAAATTACCATCCCAACCTTCATTAATATCTGTTGTTTCAAATACTTTCTCTCCCCAACGGTTAAAAATCTGATAAGATAATAATTCCTTGATGCCCCAACCAAACACAGGCATTTCATCATTATGTCCATCTCCATTAGGCGTGAAAGTCGTAGGCATATTGATGAACGTTTCCGGATGAAGTTGAATATTGAAAATAAGATTCGATTCAAAACAACCATATAAATCCGTAATCAATAATTCATAAATCAAAAACATAATAATCCTGATAAATAATTTGTGGGTGGATTAATTATTCATGATAGATTCAGTGATTTTAATATTGCCAATATTAAAACA
>JAHDHJ010000081.1 GCA_020631375.1 Saprospiraceae bacterium
TACTCTACCCGATGGTTTTTCTATTCAAGAACCCAACTCGCCTTTCAAGGTGTTTGTCCACCTTGAAATACTGTTCGGACGGAGTGTTTCAGGTGAACAAACACCTGAAACGGCAGTTATTTTAAAAACCATCGGGTAGAGTAGAGAATATCATGTCATTAATGAAAAATAAATAAATGTTTTTTCATTTTCATTAGAATGGAATGTAAAACATATAAGTAATGGAATTTATTCAAATTAAGAATTATATTAGGGGATAAGTGTTTATTTCAATGTATAGTGATTTGTTTAATTTGTATAAATAAGGTGTTCAAGAAGAAAAGTCTGCAACTAACCAATAATAGTAGTACATTTGTACTTTATTTAATGTTATAATTTTTTTAGTTATGAATAATGGAACAGTTAAGTTCTTCAATGATGCCAAAGGTTTTGGTTTCATTACTCCAGAAGATGGAGGAAAAGATGTTTTTGTACATGCAAATGGACTAATCGACGAAATACGTGAAGGCGATAAAGTAAGCTTTAGCACTGAGGAAGGAAGAAAAGGGTTGAATGCAGTTGACGTTAGAGTACTTTAATATACTTTTAAGTAATAGTTAATGAGAAGCCTATCAGTAATGATAGGCTTTTTTTATGTTCAAAACCTGACAAAATTCTGAATTAAACTGGGATAATCTAATATTTTGCCTCTAAAGACCAAATCCTTGGGTTTCTCTAAGTATATTTGCAAAGTAAATTCAAGAAAATATGCCAATAAGTGTAGCCATAGCAGATTCACAATATCTCATACGAGTAGGTTTGAGGCATTTATTAGCTGCTAATAGTACGGTAGAACTTGTTGGAGAGGCATCTGATAAATCAGAGTTATTCCAATTATTGGAGCATCAGAAACCCCAAGTATTGATTTTTGATTACAATAATCCCCGTTCATTCGATCAAGATGACTTGGCGAAAGTGAAATCAATTTCTCCTGAAACAGGAATTCTAATCATCAGTGCTGATAACGACAAACAAAGCATATATGATATCTTAGAAAAAGGTGTAAATTCTTTTTTGACGAAAGAATGTGATGAGGATGAGATTTTCAAAGCCATCCAAGCAACTGCAAACAGGGAAAAATTCTTTTGTCATAAGGTTCTGGAATATTTATTGGAGAAATCGTTTGGCATTGAGGGAGAGGGATGTTTGCCTACACCATTGACACCTAGGGAAGTGGAAATTGTAAAATGGGTAGCTGAGGGGAAGACCGCAAAGGAAATTTCCGAAATCATTAATATTTCTACCCATACGATTTATACCCATAGGAAAAATATCATGAAGAAATTGAAAATGAACTCTACTTCCGAATTGGTATTATATGCGGTAAGGCATGGACTTGTTGATTCTTCTTTGCCTACTTAATCCTTAGCCCTCAGTAGATAAAATTCAAGAACTTTTTCCAAACCCCAAATCCATTTTTCATTTAATAGATTTTCTTTTTTTATCAATTTTCCATAACCTTCAAATACGGAAACTTGGGATAAAGCCAAAAAATCATCATTTTCTAAAATTCCCTCGAATAGATGGAACTCAAACTCTTTTTCTTTTTGAAGATTAAAAGTCTGGATGAATTTGATGTTTAACTTATCCATTAATTTTCCCAAACCAAGTTCTTCATTTAATTCTCTGAGTAAGCCTTCTTCCGGACTTTCACCATCTTCTATTTTTCCACCAAATAAAGAATTACATTCCCTATATTCTGGAATAGGGTAGCTTTCATCCTTTACTTGAATGAAAAATGCTGAATGCTCTTTATTTCTGAAGATTATACCTACTCCCTGATGTAATATTTTACCCATTATGCATCTAATAATTCTCTGGCATTTTCCAAGGCACTCGAAGAAGGAGGGCTACCGCTCAACATTGTCGCTACTTCATTTACCCTTTCCTCGTTTTCAAGACATTTGACACCAGTGGTCGTTCTTGTTCCGCTATGATTTTTATATACATAAAAATGCGTATCTGCTTGCACAGCAATTTGAGGCGTATGTGTAATGGTAATGATTTGGTGTCCTTTCGCTAATTTCTTAAGTATATTACCCATTTTCAATGCGACATCTCCGGAAACACCTGTATCTATTTCATCAAAAATCATGGTAGGCAATGCCAGGGCTCCTGCTACTTGTGATTTGATACACAAAGTCAATCTGGATAATTCTCCACCAGAAGCGACATCCTTTATAGAATCCAACCGACTACCTTTATTAGCACCAAAAAGGAATTCTATTTTATCCAATCCATCCGGATTTAGTTGTTCTGTTGGAATGACATCTACTTTCAATTGTGCATGTGGCATGGACAATAAGGAAAGTGATTTCATGGTCGTTTTTTCAAAGGAAGGAATTACGGATTTTCTTTTTGCAGAAAGTTTCCCTGCTTGTGCCAATAACTCTTTTTCCTGCTTGGATATGATATTTTCCAATTCTAAAATCTGTCCGGATAAATCACCAAAAGATTCCAGTTTGTTTTCTATGGATTGTTGGATTTCCAGTAATTCTCCAACAGTTGTTATCTGATGTTTGTTTTGTAATCTATAAATAAGATCCAAGCGTTCACGAATTTCTGAAATACGTTCGGGATCGAATTCTGTATTATCTCCGATGCGTTCCATTTCATTGGAAATTTCTTCCAATTCCAAAATTATGCCTTCGAATTTATTCCTTAGATTTTCAAGTTCGGGCGAATACTTACTGATGTCCGAAAATTCATAAATGAGTTGGTTCAATTGGGAGACAATAGCTGTTTCACTTTCTGTCAATTGCTGCGAAGTAGCGCCCAAAACCATTTTAATCCCCTCGGCATTAGATAAGGTTTTGAGTTCATTCTCCGCTTCAATGTCTTCATTGTCAACTAACTCTGCCTCATTGAATTCATTGAGTTGGAAATTGAGAAAATCAATTTCTTTTGCAGATTCATTACTCTGATTTATGAGTTTATTGAGTTTGTTCTTATTTTTAGAATATTCGCCGAATTCAGTTCTATAAATCGAAACCTTATCTTTGTGTCCTGCCAAAGCATCAATGATATTGAGTTGGAAGGATACATTATGAATATCTAACGTATCGAATTGTTGATGCAAATCGACTAGTGCAGAACTGAGTATTTTGAGGACATTCAAATTGGAGGGTGTATCATTTACAAAGGCACGTGATTTTCCGGAAGGAGTGATTTCCCTACGGATGATGGTTTCCTTTTCATAATCAATATCGTGGAGTTGAAAGAATTTCTTGAATCCTAAGGGTATTTCAAAAACACCTTCAATCACACATTTTTTATCATTATTGAACAATGATTTGGTATCTGCCCGTTTGCCCATGATCAAGCCCAAAGCACCAAGTAGGATAGACTTCCCGGCACCGGTTTCACCTGTGATGATATTCAATCCTTTGGAGAAATTGATTTCAACTTCTTCAATGATTGTATAGTTTTTAATTAATAACTTTCTAAGCATTCCCGTAATTTTCTAGACAAAAATATACATTTTATTTCAAATTAGCTATTTTTATAAACAAAAAGTTGATTAATTTGAAAAGGCTTATAAAAAATTCTATTTGCATAAAACGCAAATAGTCCATAGTTTCTATAATTCTATGCAATTTGCATCAGTGGTTATGGTCTATGGATTTTGCGGATAAACTACTAGAATTGACGTAGGGATAGCCTTAGCTATCACGAGGCTTTTTAACGCAGAGTAAGGATAAATTAGCAAGTCAAAATCGGTAGGTTATATTTTGCCTATTCCCTAAATAAATGATAAGCTATTCCTCCCAGATACTATCACCATCCGTATTGATATAAAGCCATTTGTCCTTTATCCTCGCCCAAGCCAAACCATCCTTGAATGGCATTACTTCGTCAAATTCGGGAGTAACGACGAACTCATTATCTTCATTGATGAAACCCCATTTCCCTTTGTCAAAAACTTGTGCCAAACCATTGGAAAACGTTCCGGCATCCTCGAAAACCGGAGGAATGGAAACGGCAACTTCATCGTTGATGAAACCGAATTTTCCCTTGTATTCCACCAATGCTTTTCCTTCATTGAAGTCACCGATGAAATCCAATTTGGGATTCAGGACGATTTCTCCGAATTGATTGATGACGCCATATTTTTCCTTTGTGGTAAAAACGGCATAACCTTCATAAAACCGACCTTCGGAATGTCCTTCTATAAAATCGAATTGCGGCTCGAGAATAACATCTCCATTGGAATCCAACAAGCCCCATTTCTCATCTTCTAAGAATACGGCGACATCCTTTTGGTAAGGGAATGCCATTTCGAATTGGGGTTTGATAATGTATTCCCCCTCCATATCTATATAGCCCCATTTTTCGGTGCCATTGGTTACCGGAGCGAGTCCTTCCTTGAAAGTGTGAACATTTGAATATTTAGGCTTGATAGCGAAATTCCCTTGATTATCAATGAATCCATATTTGCCATTGGAAATAGCGGGAGCATAACCTTCGCTGAAATCGTCGACCCAATCAAAAACAGGATCTATGGCGAAAGAACCCCTTTGGTCAATAAATCCCCATTTCTTAACCAACTGAACCTTGCAAAGGTCTTCTTCGAAAAATCCTACATAATTGAAAACATGTTTAAGCATCGGCCTGCCCAAAACATCCAACTGTGTGGGTTTATTATTGATTAAAATCCGAGAATATCCATTATAAAAGTCCTCCGCTTCATAATATTGCGGCTCTATTATAATGTCACCTAATGTATTGATGAATCCGAATTTTCCTTTCTCTCTTATCCTGAAAAGGGGATGGTGCATGTTGATTTTCTCATTATTAGATTTTTTCGCTCCTTCTTCGACTCCCGAAAAAACCTATTCGTTCACCAAATCCCGGAATTCTTTTAGTAAGTCCCGGTTTTGTTCGTCCGAAAGATAAGCGAATTTTCCTTTTTTATTGATAATAAAATAGGCAGGAATTGCACTTAACCCGTAATCTTGCTTAATTTTTGGCAAATCGTAGGCAATTGCGTTAATTCCGTAAGGATTTACTTTCTCTAATGCGACTTCCCAAGCCTCCGGATCTTCATCAATACTCACATTCAAAAGCACAACGCCCATCTTTTTCAAATCTGCCCGCAACTTGATGGATTTATTAAAACTATTGATACAAGGTTTGCACCAACTTGCCCAAAAGCTTACATAAACGACCTTTCCCTGGTAATGGGATAACTTGGATCTCATGCCATGGATATCCACAATTTCAAAATCCGTTGCTGCCCGTTCGGGCATATCAATCATCAATTCGCCATACAGTTTTTCAACCTCTCCAGTATATTCGGGATAGGGGCAAGTATCCTTGAAACTGGAAAATTTCTTCCTTGCCAAATCCAAAGAACCTTCATATGTATATACTTTTTGTAAGAGATGGGAAAGCAAGAAATATTTCGCCCGTCCAGAAGTATTCTTATCTATCTTGTTATAATATTCCAATTCTACTTGGACGGAATTCGTTTTATTGGGTAAAAATAAGAAATGGGCATAGGCAAACAGATAATTCATATATGCTGGATGTTCCATCAATTGTCCGGACATGGAAACGGCGGTTTTCCTTAATTGATAATGATCCGCTATTCTGTTGAAGTCTCCGGGTGCGAGTTTGTCTTGTTTAGAAATGAGATAAGCCAATTTTTGGGCTTCGATCGTATATTCGATATCATCTTTTATATAGTCAAAAAAATTAGGATCGATTTCCTTATTACTTCCGTTTTTCATGAGGAAGCCCAATTGCTTGTCCTTTTCCTCGTTCATCCATTTGAAATATTCGGATGGCGTTTTATTATCAATTTTACTGAAATATTTATATAGGAAACTTGTTTTGATATATGCGGCTTCATAATTATTATATCCGCCACTTTTGAATTTGCTTTGGTAGTCTGCGTATAATTGATTGTTCTCCGAACCTTTTCCCGTAAACTGTAAAGAGGATTGGGAAGAATGGGCGATGAATTGTGTGGAGATATCATCTCCCGGTCTAAGGAAAATCCTAAACCGATCTTCACCACACTCAACATCTACTATGGTGTTTTTATACAAATCCAATAATGTACTGACTTTATTATCATGTTTCAAAACGATTTTATACATCTTGAAATCTTTCGTAATTCCATCCTTGACATAGAGTGAAATATTTTTTTCTGTCGGTGCAATGACCTCAAAATTCAGGTATGTGGTAGTTGCGAAAATGAAATTGGCGAGTAGAATGAAGATAAATGTGAATGTAAGATTCTTCATAGATAAAGTCTGTGCGATTAAAATAAAAAGATACTTTATATAGACTAGACGCAAAAAAAGTGCCGAAGGTTGTTATTGTTAACATAAAAACGGACACTCTACCCGATGTTTTTTTAAGAACTGCTTTGTTAGGTGTTTTTTATGTTGAATGCAAATTATGAATCATCTTATTCTTAACGGCATTGATGACTGACGTATAATATTTGCCTTCTCCTATCTTTTTTCAAAATAGGTTTTAATTTCCTCATTATGTCTGATAGGGGCTTTGCTCCCATGAAGAGGAAGGACTTCAATCTGGCATTCGCCTTTTTACCGACTTTGGTTTTTATAGACTGAAGAACCGGAACTGTGACCAAATGACTGTGTTTTTTATTTTCCATTCCAATAGCCCCCACTCTTCATCCGTACCGCAATGTTCAGTTTTGCCTTAGAAATCTCAATTCTGATATAGCAAGTCAGATTTTTAGTATCCATAATTTTTACTTAATATTGTTAGAGAATTGGAAAACAGAAAACCAAGAATAATCCTAAACTTTAATATTGGGCTTCGATCCCCTATTTTCTATTTGGAATCATCCTCTTGGAAAAACAAATATCTTGAAAGGCGAGTTGGATTCTTGGAAAGAAAAATTTTTATGGACAATCAGATTTTGAAATTACCTTTTGTGAATAAGAAATTCAAAGAAATGTCTAAGCAAACTATTTCTGACAATAAGTCCACAATTACATTTGCTATCCAATTAGGCAATATGAAACCCGAGCGGACACCC
The DNA here is from genome assembly GCA_020631375.1 of Saprospiraceae bacterium. Lineage (GTDB taxonomy): Bacteria > Bacteroidota > Bacteroidia > Chitinophagales > Saprospiraceae > JAHDCE01. The sequence continues at coordinate 7,061 of JAHDHJ010000081.1, forward strand.
AGGAATTTATAATAACATTGCCGTGAGAACTTGGATGCTTTCTTTTTTTTGCTTGGCACAAAATATAATAAGGGATGGAACAAAAGAAAAGATAGAGGAAAATGATTTGGAGTTTATTCATTCCGCATTTACTCCCAAGGGGATTAATTCTTTTAAAAAATATTTTGGTAATGATTATTACAATAAAATAGGAAACACTTTTGAATTAAATATTGATAATTATATGTCTTTTTAAATCAACAAGAATCATTAATAAAAAAAATGAGAGCATTACATTCGAATATAAATACTTCATCAAAATCATTTAAGGATAATGCCGAAGAGATGAGGGAACTAGTAAAACTGCTTGGAAAACATTTAGAGACAAGTAGATTTGAGGGAAAAGAAAAATCTATTTCCAGAGCAAGGCAAAGAGGTAAATTCCTGGCAAGGGAAAGAATAGAATTGTTATTGGATAAGGATAGTCCTTTTTTGGAATTAATGCCTTTGGTTGGTTTGGAAAAGAAGGGTGGTTTTGGCGCAGGCGGAACAAGCGTTTCTGGCATAGGCTTGGTCTCTGGGAAATTATGTTTGATTAATTCCAATGTAGGAACAAGAAAAGGAGGTTCTGTAGATGCTTCGACTGTTTCTAAGAGTTTACGAATCGGACAAATTATTAGGGAATGTAAATTGCCCTCGATTAATTTGGTAGAGAGTGGTGGTGCCAATTTAACCGATCAGGCAAAAATATTTAATTACGGAGGAGAAAGTTTTCGGGAAATTACCAGAAGATCAGAAATGGGAATTCAAACCATTTCCCTAGTTTTCGGAAATGCCACTGCGGGAGGAGCCTATGTTCCCGGTATGTCTGACTATGCCATTTTTCAAAAGAACACAGCAAAGGTTTTTCTTGCTGGTCCGCCCTTGGTAAAAATGGCAACGAATGAAGTTTCAACTGATGAAGAATTAGGAGGTGCCGAAATGCACAGTAGCGTTTCCGGTGTTTCCGATTATTTGGCAGAAGACGAATTGGATGCGATTAGAATCGCGAGGGAAATCATGGAATTTATACCAGCTTCCCGTCCCCATTTTATTCCTAAGGGAGAAATAAAAGAACCCTTGTTTGATGCAGAAGAAATTTTAGGCGTAGTTCCTGCAAATATTAAAACGCCATTCGATGTAAGGGAATTGATAATGAGAATTACGGATGGTTCTGAGTTTTCAGAATTTAAATCTGAATATGGAAAAACGATGGTTTGTGGATGGACAAAAATTCATGGTTACCCTGTAGGAATATTAGGGAATAATGGCGTTATATTTTCTGAGTCCGCAAATAAGGCAGCACAGTTTATCCAATTATCCAATCAAAAAAATATACCACTTTTATTTCTTCAGAATACAACGGGTTATATGGTTGGGAAAGCATATGAAGAAGGTGGTATAATTAAAAATGGGGCTAAATTAATTAATGCCGTTTCCAATAGTAAAGTCCCATCTGTAACCTTAATGATTGGTTCATCTTATGGTGCTGGAAATTATGGAATGAATGGTCGTTCATATGATCCTAATTTCCTTTTCGCTTATCCCAATTCTAAAATTGGAGTCATGGGTTCGGAACAAATAGCCGGAGTGATGGAAATCGTTCAACGAGCTTCTTTAAAAGCAAAAGGAATTCCTTATGATGAAGAACAGGCAAAAATGGTCAAGGCAATGTTGATGTCGGAAGCGGATGCAAAATCTTCCGTTTGGTATTCTACTTCAGAATTATGGGATGATGGAGTTATAGATCCAAGAGAAACCAGAAATTATTTAGGATTTATTTTAACTGTTTTATATAATAATGAAATAAAAGGAACGAATAGTTTTGGTGTTTGGAGACATTGATGTTTTAGTTAATAATGAAAAATGAATAGTTAATAATGAAAAAAGAATTTCCTGTTTTAGAATCGGAGCGAACGTACCTTAGACAATTTAAGGAAACTGATTTGGAAAATGTTTTTAAAGGACTTTCACATCCTGAAATCATAAAATATTATGGAGTTAGTTTTAAAACCTTAGAAGCGACTAAAGAACAAATGACTTGGTTTGCTGATCTTGAAAAAAGTGAAACGGGAATTTGGTGGGCAATTTGTTCAAAAGAAGATGATAGATTTCTTGGAGCAGGCGGATTAAATGATTTAAGTACAATTCATAAAAAAGCAGAAGTTGGTTTTTGGTTATTGCGTGAAAATTGGGGGAAAGGTTTTATGACTGAAGTTATGCCAATTATTATTAATCATTCATTTAAGGAAATAGGATTGCATAGAATAGAAGGTTATGTAGTAAATGAAAATAATAATTGTAAAAAGGCTCTGGCAAAATTAAATTTTAATTTAGAAGGGACAATGAGAGATTGTGAAATTAAGAATGGTAAATTTATTAGTGTGGATATTTACGCTGTTATTAATGAAAAATGAATAATAGAAAATATTATAATTTTATTTCCAAGGAAAAGGTTTAAATGAAAAAAATAAATAGAATATTAATTGCGAATAGGGGAGAGATTGCCAGTCGGATTTTGAGGACTTGCAAGAAAATGGGAATTGTAGGAATAGTGGTGTTTTCTGAAGCAGATAGAAATGCTCCTTTTGTAAAGGAAGCGGACTTGGCTGTTTTCATAGGGGATAGCTCGCCGAGTGCATCTTATTTGGATCAAGATAAAATTATTTCTGCTGCACAAAAGACAAAGGCGGATGCCATTCATCCGGGATATGGTTTCCTTTCTGAAAATGCAAATTTTGCAAGAAGGTGTGCGAAAGAAAATATTGTTTTTATTGGCCCGTCTCCGGAAGCCATAGATGCAATGGGTTCCAAATCCCACGCCAAGCAAATCATGGAAGAAAATGATGTGCCTGTAATTCCCGGTTATAAAGGAACTGACCAATCGGAAAATACTTTATTAAGCGAAGCGAAGAAAATCGGTTTTCCTTTATTACTCAAAGCTACTGCCGGAGGAGGAGGAAAAGGAATGCGGATTGTACATCAGGAAAAAGATATTATTGATGCCATTCAATCTGCAAAGAGAGAAGCCAAAAATTCTTTTGGTGATGATGAATTAATTATCGAGAAATATATTTCGTCGGGTCGTCATATCGAGTTTCAGATTTTTGGTGACCAACATGGAAATCTAATTCATTTATTAGAACGGGAATGCACCATTCAACGGCGGTATCAAAAAGTAATTGAAGAAAGTCCCTCGCCGATAATGACAGATGGACTTAGGGCAGAAATGGCGGAAGCTTCCATAAAGGCAGCGAAGGCTTTATCTTATGATAATGCAGGAACGGTTGAATTTATTTTTGATGAATTAAGTGGGGAATTTTATTTTCTTGAAATCAATACCCGTTTGCAAGTGGAACATCCGGTGACGGAAGAAATCACTGGATTGGATTTAGTGAAAATGCAAATTGAATCTGCAAGTGGTGAAGCTTTGTCTATCCGGCAAGAAGATGTAAAAGGAAAAGGTTATGCCATAGAAGCTAGATTATATGCAGAAGACGCAGCGAATAATTTCAGTCCGGTAACCGGAAAAATACATCATTTTAATTTTCCTAAAATTACTGGATTGAGAATTGAAACGGCGATAGAATCGGGTTCTGAAGTTTCTGTTTTTTATGACCCTATGATTGCCAAAATAATCGCTTGGGATAAGGATAGAAGTTCCGCTCATGATAAACTGGATTATGTTTTGAAGAATATGGCTTGTCAGGGAATCACTACTAACCAAGCATTTTTATTAGATGTTTTGTCCCATGAAGATTTTAGAAAAGGGAATTATGATACACATTTTATTGATAATAAAATCAATCTTGAAAATGTAGGAAATATTCCTGAAATGGATTTGATTCATTCGGCAATTGCTTCAACCTTATTTGATTGGCAAAAAAGAGAAAATAAGAGAGGGTTATTGAAAAATATTCCCTCGGGTTGGAGAAATAGTTTTTATGCTTTTAATTCTGAAATTTATTTTTATCAAGATAAGGAAATTGAAATAAAGTATAAATATGATAAAAGGACATTTTTATTTATTCATGGGGAAAATGAAATCAATGTAATTTTGAATTCCATTTCTAAAAATAATATCAGACTAGAAATTGATGGATTGCAACAGGATTATTCCATTATTAAAATAGGTAATGATTTTTATGTACAATCATCTGGAGTAGGAAATATTAAATTAGTACAAAAAGAACGTTTCCCTGAAAAGATAAAAGAAAAAATAAAAGGTGGATATGAAGCATCCATGCCCTCACAAATTATTTCTATTTTGGTTGAGGAAAATCAGGAAGTCATAAAAGGGACACCATTAATCATTATCTCATCCATGAAAATGGAAAATATGATTTGTGCGGATGAGGATGGAACAGTAGAAGAAATTTATGCAGCAGAAGGAATGAATGTCGAAGCAGGTTATTTATTAATGAAAATTATTTAAATGGAATTTTATAAACAGTCCTCATTGGAGAATGTATTAAATGAAACTTATGCTTTCATTCAACTTCGTGAGCATGAAAATACATTGACGCTGACATTGGATAGGGCGGAAAAGAAAAATGCGATTCATCCACATATGGTAAATGAAATTGCCTTTGCATTGCAATATGCAAAATATGCCAAACATATTTGGGTGATTGTTATAGAGGCAAAAGGAAATATATTTTGTGCGGGAGCGGATTTGAAAGCATTTATGGGAATGTTAGGAGAATATGATTCTACGATTCCGATGCCGGAAAAAGAAATTCTTTTAGGTGAATTGTTCAAGAAAGTACATAAGCCGATTATTTCAAAAATAGAAGGAGATGTCTATGCCGGAGGTTTTTTCTTCTTGGCGGGAAGCACATATGTTGTTGCGAATGATAATGTGAAATTAGGATTGCCGGAAGTAAAAAGAGGACTTTTTCCTTTTCAGGTAATGGCGGCTTTATTGGATGTGATGCCGAAACGAAAAGTAATTGATTGGTGCATTAGAGGATATAATTTAGAAGTGGGAAAAGCAAAGGAATTCGGCTTAGTGACCCACTTGGCAAGACCCGAAAATATCAATTCAATCGTAGAAGAATTAATTAACGATTTGAATGCGAATTCTCCCTCTGCTATCCGTATGGGAATGGAAGCATTGGAAGCATTGGAATCTTCTGAATCCCAACATAAATACCTGATGGAAATGCTCATGAAAACCGTAAGTTCAAAAGACGGGCAAGAAGGATTGAGAGCATTTAAGGAAAAAAGAAAAGCTGTTTGGACAGGGGAATAATTCCCTAACAGCTTCTACAATTTTGAAAAATAATTAAAACCACATAATAATGTATTCAAAAGATACCTTTAAGGATAAAATAGTTTTGGTAACCGGCGGTCGTTCCGGAATAGGTTTTGCCATTGCGAAACAAATGTTGGAATTAGGGGCAAAAGTCGCTATTTGTTCGAGGAAGGAAACCCCATTAAAAGCTGCTGCCGAAGAATTATCAGCTTTCGGAACGGTAATTTATAAAGCTTGTGATATTAGGAAGACAGATGAAATCCAAGCATTGGCAAAAAAGATAAAAGATGAATTCGGGCGTTTGGATATTCTGGTCAATAATGCCGGAGGACAATTTCCAACCTTGGCGGAATATGTAAATGACAAGGGTTGGAATGCCGTCATTAATAATAATCTGAATGGCACTTTTTATATGACGAGAGAAATGGCAAATGCTTTTTTTATTCCTCAAAAAGAAGGCGTTATTGTCAATATCATTGCTACGATAAATAGAGGCTTTCCTGGGATGATCCATACCGGAGCAGCCAGGGCAGGTGTTGAGAATATGACAAAAACCATTGCACAAGAATGGAGCGATTATAATATCAGAATCAATTGTGTTGCACCGGGAATAATAGATTCATCCGGATTGGATCAATATCCGAATGAAATACAAAATATGTTTGCGGAAGCGAAGGATGCCATTCCATTGAGGCGTTTTGGAAAAGTGGAAGAAGTGTCCGATGCGGTTTGTTTTTTGGCTAGCCCGATGGCTTCTTATATTTCCGGAATTTCACTTTATGTGGATGGTGCCCAACATTTGAATTATAATAAAATGGGCTTGGCACAGGTTATGAAATCCATGATGGGGAAGTAGGATATTAAAATCCCGAATTTTCAAATTATTGAAAATTCGGGATAAAACATGTTCATTTTAAGCGAATTGACAAGCAACTCCGGACATTAGCATAAATGTAACTAGCCAATAGCCCAAATTGATTAGAATATACTTCCAACCTTTTCTTTCGAAGAGTGCATTGATACCCAAAATAGGGAGAACAAATAAAAGGGTTGCAAATACTCCATGAGCTGCTCCATGACCGAAACTGCGGTGTTTGTCTCCATACTTGGTCATGAAATCATTAAAAAATGTAGCAACTTCCGAACCAGCGGTTTCAAATGTTGGATCAGTTACGAAAAGTTGGAAAACACCATATTGATGTACACATAGACTGAATAAGCCTACAGCCAGAAAAAAACTGAAGACATAGGACAGACCGAAAATGAGTGCCATGTTTCCTCCTTCCATTTTTTCTTTGGTCATTCCGGCTTGGACAGCCCAGCTTTTTCCAAAGACTTTTTCATTGTACCATATAAAACCTATAAACAAAGGAATAAGAGCAGCACCTGCTAAGACAAGAAAATTGATATCCATATTAGATTGAAATTTTAGCATTAAAAATATTGTACAAAATTAATCCTTTTTTCATCTAAAAATCCAAACTTCTGAAAACTCTTTAAAATCTAGATATTTTCCTTCTAAAAGTATAGTTTCTACTTCTTTAAGCCTTTTTTTGCAAAAAGTCAAGTCTTTTTGTTAAGATTTGCAACTTTTTATAGATTATTCACGTATATATAATAGAACAAATAATAATAAAAAATATGAGGCAGCTTAAAATCACCAATAAAATTACTACTCGTGAGAGTTTGGCTTTAGACAAATACCTGAATGATATAGGTAAGATTACCATGTTGACAGGTGATGAAGAAGCGGATTTGGCGAGAAGAATACGTGAAGGTGATCAAAGAGCATTGGAAAGAATGACTGAGGCGAACCTAAGATTCGTAGTTTCTGTAGCTAAGCAATACCAGAATCAGGGTTTATCCCTTAGTGATTTGATCAATGAAGGAAATGTAGGCTTGATGAAAGCGGCAAAAAGATTTGATGAAACCAAAGGTTTCAAATTCATCTCCTATGCGGTGTGGTGGATCAGACAATCCATCTTGCAAGCTATTGTAGAATATTCGAGAATCGTTAGATTACCATTGAATAAAGTGGGTTCCTATAATAAGGTGAATGAGGCGTATCTTTCATTCGTCCAACAATTCGAGCGTGATCCGACCAATGAAGAATTAGCAGAAATTTTGGAAGTCAATCCTAAAGAAATAGGCAATATGCTCAAAGGTGGTCGTAAGCATTTATCTTTCGATGCGCCGATTTCAAGCGAAGAAGGTTCTTCAACCATGCTTGATATCATGACATTTGATCATGTTTCTGCTCCTGATAATAAATTGATGAAGCAGTCATTGAAAGATGAGGTAAGTCATGGATTATCATTATTGTCCCCAAGGGAAGTGGAAGTCCTTTCTTCATATTATGGTTTGAATGGACATAAATCCCTGACTTTGGAAGAAATAGGAGAGTTATATGGTTTGACAAGGGAACGTGTCAGGCAAATAAAGGAAAGGGCAATAAGAAGATTAAGAAAATCCTATAATAGGAATGCATTAAGATCCTATTTGGGCAAATAATAGCTCCTCCAAGCCAATTGATAAAGAGGGCTATCCTAATTTTAGGATAGCCCTCTTGTAATACAATTATTTTAAGATTACATCGCTATCAGACATTTGGATATACTAGAATATCCTTGATACTAAAATGCGCAGGTCTTGTTGCTATGAAATGGATGATTTCTGCAATATCCCTTGCAGTCATGGGGCGGTTTGAATTATCTGATTCTGCCTTAGCCTTGTCATCTTCATACCTTACGAATGGAAATTCGGTTTCGCCTACCGCACCCGGACTGATTGTACTTACCTTGACATTGTGTGCTTTCAATTCCAATCTCATGGATTCACTCAAGGCATTTACGGCATGTTTTGTAGCACAGTAAACCCCGTCAGTTGGGAAAATGGTTTTTCCGGCTACGGAACTCACATTGATAATATGCCCATTTTTCCTTTCTACCATTCCGGGACTAATCAATCTGGTCATATACAATAAACCTCTGATATTGGTATCTATCATAGTGTCCCAATCATCAATATCCCCCTCGAAAATAGAAGCCTTTCCCTTTGCCAACCCTGCATTATTGATGAGGATTCCAACATTTTTAAATTGTTCGGGTAAGGAATTAATGGCTTTTTTGCAAGCTGCAGAATTCCTTAGGTCGAATTCTAAAATTTCAATGGAGATTCCATGCTTTTCCTCCAATTCCGATTTTATATTTAAGAGGCGATCACCCCTTCTTCCTGTAATGATAAGGTCGTGACCATTGGCAGCAAATATTTCGGCAGAAGCTTTTCCTATGCCGGATGTTGCCCCGGTTATCAAAATCAATTCTTTTGTAGATACGGGCGTTTCGATTACTTCTTCTTCGGTGATTGTTGGAATTTCTTCCAATACCGGAACTTCCTCTTTGGATTCTTCCTCTACCTCATCTTCCTCTTTTATGCCTTCTGCGATAATAAAGGAAGTACCCTCTACATTTTCTATTTCATGTTCTAAAAGATCATTGTCAATAATGATTTCTTCTATAACATCCTCTTCTATTTCTTCATATACGATTTTAGGAGTTTCCTTTAACCCTTCATTTTCAGTGTGAACTTCTTCTTCGACTACTTTTTCAATTTCATCTACTTCTTTTGTATTTTCTTCCTCTAGGATTTCCTTTGGGGCAGTTCCTAAAATACCGGTAGGAATTACGATATCGGAAATGATTGAAGTATTATTTTCTTCGGATTCATTTTCAATTGCCAGAATTTCTTCCGGCTCTTTTTCTTCCTTAATTTCAGGTCTTTCTTCAAGTTTTAAATCATCATCATAAAGGACTTTTTCCTTTTTTGGAATATTGTTGATTTCAACACGGAATGCCCTGTCATTTTTCTCTGTTTTTAATTCGGGATTAATCTGATGTGCAGCTTTGTAATATTTGGCAGCTATTTCCTTTTTGCCCATTTCATAATATAAAACGGCAAGGTCATAATTAGCGAAATCATGCAAAGGATCTTTCTGGATCACTTTCTGCAATTTTTTTAATGCCTTTTTAGGTTTAGCCAGATAATCATTTTCTATTAATGCCAATTGATAAAGCGCATCTACATTATTCTTATCCTGTTCGTATGCTTTCTTAAAATGTTTGGCAGCTTTGGGTTTTTGATTTTTAAAACGGGTATTTAATAAATAACCTATCTTGTAATGTAAACCAAAATATTTATTATCATTCTTTAATGCTTTGCTGTAATGTTTTTTTGCTAGAGTGAATTTTTGTTGCAATTCATATATTTCCGCAAGCCTCAAATGTGATTCAATATGATATGGATCATTTTTCAGAATTTCTTGCAAATGTAATTTAGCTTCCTTATAATTTTTGATATGATCCGTAAGGATCAATGCATATTTATAACGGGCTTCATGATTGTTTGGCTGGATATCAATGATTTCTTTTAATATCAC
>JAHDHJ010000326.1 GCA_020631375.1 Saprospiraceae bacterium
CACTTTCGTTCTTTTTCTTCCCTAATGCTGCTAGAACGATAGGTGCCAATGTAGCCATCAAGCCCATTGTTCCCTTGTCTCCCAGGCCTGTGTCCTTACCGATAAGGTTAGAAAGGATATTGGATTTGTCCCCTAATAAATGATTGAGGATACCCATTCCGTTTGCAGTTTTTTCTGAAACAGGATGAGGTGCCCTAGGGTCTATATAATCAGATAGATTGTCCAAAAGGCTACCGTCATGATCCCTTTCAAGAGCATTGAACAATGACGCCGCACCGTCTTCTTTAGAAGCATTTTTGGCCATTGCTCCTATTAATGTATTAAGGATACCAGAAGAAGCTGCTGCTGTCTGTTCACGGTTTCCACCAATTTGACCCGCTATCTGATCCATAACAACGTCGGTTAATTGGCTTTGGATGATTTTCATTAAATCCATTCTGTAAAAATTATTTTAGTTTAAAATCTAGGGTAAGTGCAGAACTGAAAAGCAGTTTTAAACAAATACCTACCCTTTCGACGAAAGTCGGATACAAAAGTCAACATTTTTATTGAAAAAGTAAAGGACTGAGCCGAGTGGCACATATTGAAATACATTTTCATATTAAAAATACTCAGTCTTATTGTACATTTGTGTGTACTGAATTTTAGTTGCGTAAAACGCAACAGATATTAGTATTTAGACTTTAGTATCTAGATAAGAATGATTTCCGTAGGAAACCATTCCCTTTCAATTGAATGGTCTAAGATCTAAATACTACGTCTAAAGTCTATTTTGTTTTACACAAACAGATTAAAATCAAGACCATCATTATGGCTCAGGAAAATAAACAAATTCTCCGCCTTCATGCGGAACAGGCATACAAGGAAGAATTGGAAGCACTGGCGAAAGTGGATGATCGGCATAAACCCACGGGATGGTTATTGTCTCCTTGGGGAGTGGTCACTTATTTATTAGGCGGTAAGCTCGAAAATGGTTTCGAAATCGAAGCCAAATATTTCGGAAATAGGAGATTGATGGAAGTTGCCGTTGCTACTTTGGCTACGGATAGGGCATTATTATTAATGGGGATTCCCGGAACAGGAAAAACATGGGTAGCGGAACATTTGGCGGCAGCCATTTCCGGAGACTCTACCTTATTAGTACAAGGAACGGCAGGAATGAGCGAAGATTCTATGCGATATGGATGGAATTATGCAAAATTACTTTCGGAAGGACCGAGTGAAGGCGCGCTGACTCCCAGTCCGATTATGAATGCGATGAATGACGGAAAAATAGCAAGGATAGAAGAACTGACCCGTATTCCCTCTGATGTTCAGGATACTTTAATCACTTTATTATCAGAAAAAATGCTTCCTATTCCGGAACTAGGAACAGAGGTCCAAGCCAATAGAGGTTTCAATGTCATTGCTACTGCCAATAATAAAGATAAAGGGGTAAACGAACTTTCGAGTGCATTGCGAAGACGTTTCAATACGGTGGTTTTACCATTGCCGGACAGTTTGGAAGAGGAAGTGAAAATCGTAAGGACGAGGGTCGAGAAAATAGGACGGACTTTGGAATTACCAGCGGATGCTCCGCCAATTAAGGAAATCAAGAGATTGGTTACCATCTTTAGGGAACTCAGACAAGGAAAGACAGAAGATGGCAGAACGAAAATAAAATCTCCCTCATCTACCTTGAGTACCGCAGAAGCTATTTCAGTGATCAATTCCGGACAAGCATTGGCAGCACATTTCGGAAGTGGAGTTTTGAACGCACATGATTTGGCGGCGGGAATTACCGGGGCGATCATAAAGGATCCCATCCAAGACAGAAATGTCTGGGATGAATATTTGGAAACAGTAGTCAAGGAAAGGAAAGATTGGAAAGATCTGTATCGTTCTTGCAAAGAAATGATATGAAATACGACTGGATTCTTTTTGATTTGGATAATACATTAATGGATTTCAGCAATGCTTCCCATAAAGCATTCCATCGCTTATTGGAATCCCACGGAATCCGACACGCCGAAGAGCTTTATCCCGTTTACAAACAAGTCAATTTTGAAATTTGGAAAGATTTTGAAAAAGGAAAAATAGATGCCTCTACCCTCAAGGCTAAAAGATTCCATGATTTCTTTATGAAAATAGGTGTCAAGGGAATTGATTCCAAAGAAAGCAACGATACTTATGTGAATCATGTCATTGAATATTCTACAATGTTGGAAGGTTCGCTTGAATTATTGGAATCCTTGAAGGGAAGGGTCAAACTGGCGATCATTACCAATGGACTCAAAGAAGCACAACGCCCAAGGATAAAGCGGCTGAACATTGACCATTATTTTGATGTAATCGTGGTTTCGGATGAAATAGGAGTAGCCAAACCACAAAAGGGTTTCTTTGATTTTGTAATGAATGAATGCGGTTTTCCCGAGAAACAAAAAACATTGGTCGTAGGAGATAGTTTGAACTCTGATATCAAAGGAGGATTGGATTATGGTTTGCCAACCTGCTGGTGCAATCTATTCGGACAAGAAAACAAAGGTGGGTTGAAACCAGATTTTGAAATCAATCATCTTTCCCAATTACATTCGTTTATAGAGGAATAGGAAACACTTACTCTACCCGATGGTTTTTATATTCAAGAACCCAACTCGCCTTTCAAGGTGTTT
>JAHDHJ010000082.1 GCA_020631375.1 Saprospiraceae bacterium
GATGTAGATTCTTTATCTGACACTTCTGCCAAGCTTTTCAAAAAATTAATCCTGAATGTCAGTGAGGCAGCAAAAGTTCAGAATGAGGCTGAAAAATTAGAAGAAATTGAGGAGGAAAAAGACAAAGCGTGAAAATAAGTTTCCTAGGCACAGGAACATCCCAAGGAATTCCGGTAATCGGTTGTCGCTGCAAAGCTTGTTCTTCCCTAGAAGAGAAAGATAAACGGCTTCGTACTTCTTGCATGATTGAAGTCGGAACCAAGCGGATTATCATAGATGTCGGTCCTGATTTCAGGCAACAAATGCTTAGGGAGGGCGGAAAGGAAATCCATGCCATTCTTATTAGCCATGAGCACAATGACCACGTAGCGGGACTGGATGATGTACGCCCTTTCAATTTCAGATATACTAAGGATATGCCTGTTTATGGTTTGCCTCGGGTCATGGATGATCTAGAGAAACGCTTCGATTATATCTTTGAAGAACGACCTTATCCCGGCGCTCCGATTGTGAGTTTGAATCCAATAAGTGGCAATGAAAAAATCATGATGGTTGGAGGAATTGAAATTATCCCCATACATATTATTCATGGAGACTTGCCAATACTCGGCTACAGAGTAAGGGATTTTGCTTATCTAACAGATGTAAAAACAGTTCCTGAAAAGGAATTCGAAAAACTAACCGCATTAAATGTACTTGTCTTGAGTGCAGTGAGAGACGAAGAACATCATTCCCACCTTACTTTGGAACAAGCCATTGGCATGGCTAAAAAAATTGGAGCGAAAGAAACATATTTCACTCATTTCAGTCATCTATTGGGCACACATGAAAACATCGTTTCCAGATTGCCGAAAGGCATTTATGCCGCTTATGATGGGCTTCAGGTAGAGCTTTGAAAGACAGACTGTTTATCAATGCTGTCCGAATCCTGCATATTCGTTATTCCCTTTGGTTTGGATAATAATCGGTTGGTGAGAATCGTAATCCTTTTCCGGGACATTGCAAAATGAAAGGATGTGAATCGTGTCCCCTTCGTCCGCATGCAATGCGGCTCCTCCATTCATTCCTATGATTCCGCTACCTCTTTCTCCGGGTATAGCGTAGGTTATGATTCGTGAACTCTTGCTTGCATTATTCACATGTACTTGCTCCCAAGTTTTGATATTCGCCCTATCCATTAGATCTTCATCTATGGTAATGCTTCCCTTGTAGTTGATATTCGCTTGGGTAACCTTAACGGTGTGGATTTTGGATTTCAATAAAATTAAGTCCATGTTGAAATAGATGTGTTTAGTTTTCGAATTAAGTTTTTATTGACATCTTGATAATCTTTCAGCCAATACAATCTTATTTTTTTTCCGTTCTGTTTTATGCTAACAAAAAGACGGGAACAATCATAAGCTACCTCAAAAGGCAAAGATGGATCTACTTCGTCCTCTTTTTCCGCTTTGACAATCGTATCGTAATTAACCAAACCGTCTTCATATTGGGCTACAGCCCTAAAGCAAGTTTGTCCATCGAATTCCAAGGGAGTGATACTTATCCAATTTCCTTCCCCTAATCCAGCCAGCCAATGGGCATTTTCCGGAATATCATCACTTTGCTTAATTGGTTTTTGAGGAGGTTCCGGATATATTTTCTTTTCTCCCTTGAGGTTATCGACCATATTGCTCCAAAGCAATTTCACATTATCCCAACGTGTCATTTTGAAATTTTCCAAAGGGCTTTCGAGTGACCTTTGGCGGTAAATATTGCTTTGATAGCCGACATCTATGGCATTGCCTATGGGGCTGGCTCTGATAAAAGGCGTTATCAATAATCTGACCTTATCCCTTCGTACCGAAGAACCGGCTAATAATGCTCCGCAAACAAAACGGGCACAATTTGTAGAATTGGGCAAAAAAGTAGTATAAGGCATCGAGCCTTTTTGTTGAATGTCGTCTATAAACTTTATTGTTTTCGCATAATTCATTTTATCATAAAGAGAAAAATAAATCACACCTTCTCCATGGGTGAATCGACTGATGGTAAAAAGAAAATCCACTAATTCCTGAAGATTACCCAGTTTTCCATTTTCATCTATCCGAGCCTTAACCTTGATTTCCAAGTGCGGATCCGTATTCTTGCCTCTTGCCCTACCTAAGCCCTCATCCGAAGTGTATCTGCCAAAATCAAAATATTCTATTTCCTTACTTTCCTTGTGTATGATGCACATGGAAGCATGTCCTGCCTTAAAAAATGGATCCTTGATAACACCGATGTCATAGAACCACGTAAAAATCTTTTCTGCACTTTTGGCATAAGTGTCAGGCCATCCTATTATCATGCAAATACAGTCATCCTTTGCCATAAACCTAAATTCTACCTTGGACTATATCAAGCGTCATCCGCTTTATAAGTTTTAAAAAAACTCTTAATCTTCGGTTATCTTCTTTAGTGTAATTATTGATATTTTTTGAAATATTTAGCTAATATAAGGAATTCTATAAAACTTCTTCCTTGTCATATTCTACTGGCTGCCGATACCCCAAAAATGGGATTTTAAGGAGTTCCACTATGCTTTTATGCTCTTTTCCTTCCATGTATGTATCTACGCCATAAAGCAATTTCTTATTATCCACCCTTGAGTATGTTCCGAAAATCTTATCCCAAAAAGAAAAGATATTACCATAATTCGTATCACTGTATGGTTGCCGATAATGATGGTGTACCCGGTGCATATTAGGGGTGCAAAACACCAATTCCAAGCTGCGATCCAACCAAGTAGGCATTTTGATATTGGAATGATTGAATTGGGTAAGGACTAAGGATGCGGATTGGTAAATAAATATCAACCAAATAGGAGCACCTACTATAAATATGGCTGCCGTAGTAAAGATAAAACGAATAACACTTTCTCCCGGATGGTGTCTATTGGCAGTGGTTGTATCCACGTGTTGGTCTGTATGGTGTACCACATGGAACTGCCACATCCATTTCACATGGTGTTCTACCCAATGTGCAAACCATGCGGCAATCAAATCCATTAACATGAGTCCTACTATGGCCTTCGCAATTAATGGCATTGGAATCCATTGTATGATTCCAAATTCATTTTCAGTTACCCAAGCGCAAGAATGGACAAGAATGAATGCCATTACAAAATTTACAATAACTGTGGTTAATGTAAAAAACAGATTCAAACCTGTGTGCTTGGCTCTGTTATAATTTATCTTGAATAAAGGAGCAGCTTGTTCGATTATAAAAAATAAAGCCAAACCTCCCACAAGTAAAAATGACCTGTGTGGAACAGGCATTTCACTGAAATATTGTATAATCGTTTCCATATTTTTAAAAATTGGTCTGCGTAAAGTTACTGACTAATGCTTATAAAATAGTGTCATTAAAGGACATTATTATTGCAATTTCCGCAATTAGAAGCTATCTGCTTTTGCCCGTTTCCATTCTGACAGCCATTTTTCTGGGACTTTGGACTCATCCAATAGAATTCCATTTGGCATTGTTGGGAAAATTTCGTCATACCGCTTTGTTTCTATCATGCTCACACTTCTATTGACTTGGCTTCTATCCAATTCGGACAAATCCTTGATTCCCGCCGCCATTAATTCTACAAAACCATGAACAGTTTCCTTATGGTAATTCGCAACCCGCTAATGATTTTCCCGCTTAGGACGGATATCTTCCATGACATATCTTACCAATAGCGACATTGTGGAATAAACGGTGAATTCATTCCACATCTGTATAAATTTTGATTGCTTTGAGCAATGTTTTCTGCATCTTGTTCCGACAAGGTAGGCATTCTACAAAACTTTATCTCAATGCTTTTTTCAGCTTTTTAAGATTTTCTTGGTTAGCGGGTAGGTAAAAGGAATTAATGATGTCTATTTTTTCCCTTTTGGTAAGATGGAGACTCATGGAGGCTCGATTCATTCCTTCCCCCTCGCTATAAGTAAAGGGGATGAAGTCCACGAAATCCTCTCCGAAAATATCCATTGTATAACTCAAATATGTATCTTGTTCAAAATCCTGTATATCCACAATCCTCCTCATGATTCTGATAGGGTTAATGGCAGACTCAATGAAACCCTGTCTCTCTGAGATGGGCTTGTCCTGGGGATCACTTCCCCGTATAACCACAAATATAATCCCACTTGTATTTTCTTTTATCCAATCTTGGAACACATGAACGAAGCGATGCCCTGAATTCAGTCCCATATTATCCATGAAACCTGCATCTGCCAACTCTATCCGAGGCTCGGTAGGTAAGGCAACATTGGGCAGAATATAGGGAAAGGATGCATTGGCACGGATGGCTGTGGTAAACCGTAATTGATCCGCATCTTGTTCCGCCATTAGTTTTCTAAAATCAATGGCATCGCTCCCTATTTCCCGATAATCCGAACCGTGTGGGGGTGTTGCCATATAGGAAACGCCTTGGGGTGAAATGATAAGTCTTCTTCCATCATTCACTATGGAGGGAGCAATGAACATCAAGGGAATTTCGGCATTGTATTCAGGAATTTTGTAATCTATTATTTTTTTATTGATGATTCCGTCCAGATTCTTATTCATTTGCCACTCAAAAATATAACCTCTGTCTTTGGGGTATTTTTGCCCATTTTCCTCAAACCGCCCCCAAGGGAGAAAAATATCATTGGAAACTGTTGTAAAAATCACCGGATTCAGTAAATCTTTCCCCGTATTATCCAAATATTTTTGATCGCCTAAATCTATATTTTCGCCTTTTAATTTCCTTAGGTAAAGTTCTCTATAATATGCCATCGCTATCATTCCTCCGGATGCACCGGTCAATAAGGATGTTTGCTTGTAAAACCTACCATTCGTTTCCTTGTCCAATTGTTGTAGCATTTGCATTGTCCAAAAAGATGCCCTAAGTCCTCCTCCACTGGTTCCAATGATGACCATTTTCGGTTTTTCCTTGAGCTTGCTTTTGGCTTGCTTTTTTTTCCATTTTTCTAAAATCTTAATGGTTTCTGCCTTATCAAAATCAATGTTTTGCTGACTGTGGATAGAGTCCATGACTTCATAGGTATATTCTGCTTGTTTTTGATCATAAATCAATCCAAATGCTTTGTTTTTAGGGTCTATGAATTCATGCTTGGTGAGCGTATTGATAATAAGAATAAGAAACAAAACAAAGATGGTCGTCCATTTGTGCATCCAATAACTCAATACTCCCGCTACAGATGTAACTACGGAAAGAAAAATGAAATAACTGGCTCCTGCAGGTATCCTGAAAAATTCATTTTCAATCATATATCCAGTAATAATGAGTATGATGATACTTGTCGATTGTATGATAATGGCATTGGAGTGGTTCTGTCTGAAAACTTTGTATAGGAATTTTTCTTCGTAATGTGCCACGTTCCGAACAGGTCGCCATCTGAATGATTCCGTAAGGTAAGACCTCACTTTGGCGTAATTCGGATTTTTTACGTTCTCCAAGGTCATGGTTCTATTTCCGGGTAGAATAGGCTTGTCAAGATTCGGAGGAGTTTTCCCCTCTGGCTTGACAAAACTAAAAATGTCCTTATTTGTAAATTGAAAATAGATAATGGTGAATATAAGGGTCGTCATGAATCCGAAAATAAATCCAATGAGATTATTCGCAATTGTCCAACCATCCCAACATTCATAATACCATTGAAAGTCTATGAGTTTCCAAAAAAACAAGACCAAAAATATTAGGGGAATAATGGCATTGTTCATAAAGAACTTCGTGAACGGACGTTGCAGCGAAGCTAAAAAAGGGAATTGTGGAGAATGTAGAATGTAGGTGGTAATGTTCCAAGTGACCAAAAAACCTCCGAATGCACCACCCACTAAAGCAAAACTATAAAAACCGACTTCACCCAGATATTCAGGGGAAAGCATGAGATACATAAAGCCCATGTTCACTCCCATTTTTCCTAGGGCTAATAGGAGTGAAACTAACCAGAGAAACAGGAGGAAAAGATTACTCTTTAGATGGAGTATGACTAACTGTATAGGAAAAGTATAATACCAATCTACAATTCGTTCCTTCATTTCATACTTAAATTCTAGGGATAAGCAGGTTATTCATCTTCGCTAATTTGTAATTTAATAACCCTCAGTGTTTCTATTTTCGTTTCACTGACCATTTCCAAAAAGAATCTATAACCGTCCAAATCTATGACTTGCCCTTCTTCGGGAATGTTTCCTGTAGTCATAACGACATAACCTGATAGGGTGTGATATTCTCCCTCGGGAAAATTAAGGTTCTCGTATTTTTCATTGAGATAATCCAATTCCAATCTTCCGGCAAATCTATATTCATAAAGAGAAATTTGTTCTTCGAGTTCTTCGCCCATGTCATGCTCGTCCTCTATTTCTCCGAAAATTTCTTCTAGAATGTCTTCTAATGTTATAATGCCCGATGTTCCTCCATATTCATCTACAACACATGCAATACTTATCCTTTCCTTGATGAACATATTCATCAGATTATGAATTCTCATGGTTTCCGGAATAATTGGGACTTTTCTCATTACACCGCGAATATTCTTGGGTTTGTCAAGCATGTATTGGTGATGCACATAACCTATAATATTGTCAATGGATTCTTTGTAAACAATGATTTTGGAAAGGTTGGTTTCTATGAATATTTCTAATAATTCTTCTACGCTTTGTATGACTTCAACTGCCTTGATTTCCGTTCGGGGAATCATGCAATCCCGCACGCGGGTTTGTTTCATGTCCAATACATTACTGAACATTTCCGTATCTATGATTTTGCTTTGTTCATTATCTGTAGTAGTGGATTCTACGAATTTAGCAAGATCCAATCGAGTGAAAACATCTTCGGCTTCCTCCAATGGTATTTTTACAAAAAGCCTTAGGAATCTTTCTGACAAGCCTACCATTAACCAAGAAAGTGGTTTCAGAATGAATTTCGCAATGGCTACCGGATAGGCTAGGAAGAATAATATTTTATCTGCGAATAACCTAAAAATAATCTTAGGCAAAAATTCTCCAAAAATGAGAACGATTATTGTCGTAATTATAACGAGTGGCAATGTCTTTATCAATAAATCCGGACACCAGGATGGAGCAATACCCTTAATGAATGGTTCAAGTACAGGGTTCAGTGCAATACCCATGAGTGAAGAAAAAATAACAAGCGAGATGTTATTACCTACAAGCATGGAGCTTAGGAAATCATTGGGATTATCGAAAAAGTCCGCTATGATATTCCCTCTTCTGGAACCCTCACTTTTTCGTATTTCCACATTCAGTTTACCTGCGGAAATAAACGCGATCTCCATTCCGGAAAACATTGCGGAAAGGAAAAGGGTAAGAAGAATTCCTATAATGGTCCAAGTCATGGTGTGGGTACGGTATCTGTATTAAGCGAAGTTGATGAAATAATTCTTAAGATGCAAGTTTTTGGCTTTTATGTTGGATGATGCAATGATTGGAGATTATCAATAATGTATATAATATGAATTTGTTATGCCTAAGATTAAGTCTATTAGACTTAATTACGAATCATTGGTTATAGGAAAATTGGCCTTTTGAAAATCTACTTCGTTATTTTTCTCAAACATAGTAACGGCTATGCTTTTCAAAAAATGCCTTGTATATTTTCAAAATTCCTAATTTCCCTTTCATAAAAAACAATTCGTAATAAAGTCTATTGAACTAAGGTGATTATAAAAGCATTTATCTTGGTATGGATAATTGGAAAACTAAAACAGAGTCGATCCGTACAGGTCAGGGTTTAAAATATTTATTATTTGATGCAGCAGACAAGCCTTTACTTTTTAGGGATTTTTTGGAATTGATACAAAGGGAAAATGGTTTTAGAACCTATTTTATTGAATTGCTGCAATCCATTCCTTTTGAAGCGTATTTTTGGGAAACTCCGCCAGTAAGGAATATTGATTTGGATCGCCCTTTTGAATTTGTTGTTATTAATAGTAAACACCTACACGGAATCAGTCCTGATAAAATTGCTTTCTCGGATTATTACGATAATCCAAGCGATTTTAAGGGAACAGTTTCTTTCTTGAATTTGAGAGGCGATGCGAAGTTAATTGTTCCTTGTCCTTTAGTGGAGGATGAGGCGTATCCGCATTTGGCTGCATTTATGAAAAATGCGCCTTTGGAACAATTAGATGCCTTTTGGCAATGTGTAGGTAAAACAATGTCAGAGCATGTCAGTGAAAAACATACTTGGTTGAGTACTGCCGGATTAGGCGTTTCATGGCTACATATTAGATTGGACTCAAGACCCAAATATTATAAATACAGTCCTTATAAAACGGCATTTTATAATTAGAAGATAGCCTAAATCTAACGCTTTGGAATAAAAATATCCCTTTTACAATTATACTTCCTTTCCACTCCTCTGGCGTGGAAAGCTGTTTGGCTAAAGTGCCTCGTCTAATCAAAAAATGGACTCTTTCTATTCCCAAAAGCTAATTTCAAACAGGCTCTTAACGACTAGATTAATACCTGTACTATTACAAATTATCCAAACCTTTGTCACTTTTATTTTTCTCCTGATCCATATCTTGGTACAAGGATTCTGTAGAAGAATAAAGTATAGCAAAACTATTGTCAGGATAAACCAACATTACCCGACCATCTGAAAATAAGTAAGGAGTATAATTCCAATTAATATTATCCAAGTGTTTTTTGATTACTGGATTTGGCTTCCCTTGGTATTTTTCAATTCCCTTTTCGATATGTTTAGCTTGGACTAAAGTCTTGGGTATCTTCTTTTTCATAGTATGAAGCTAAATATTTATTTTATTTTTACCCAATGTCTCAAAAGATTCAAGCAGATATTACTAAAATAGGAATCAAGCTTCTACTAGAAGAGCCTTTTTATGGGCATTTGTTTTCGAGTTTATTACGGGAAACAAACCTGAAAACAGATTCTATTTCCATTTCTATTTTGGAAAACAAACCCACGCTTATTGTCAATCCCCGTTTCTGGGAAAATTTGCAAATAAACAATGAAAAGCACGCTTACCTCAAACATCAACTATTACACCTCGCCTTAAAACATCCTTTCAGAAGAAATGAATTCCATCATAAGCATATTTTTGATATTGCAGCAGACCTCGTTGTGAATCAATACATCAATCCAATGCACTTGCCACTGGATGCGATTACTTTGGACAAATATCCCAAATTAAAAAAACTGGAAAAAGGAAAAGATGTGGGTTTTTATTATCGGAAGATTTTAGAAATTAATGACAAAAACAACTCTCCGGACAATTCTTTGCCCGATGAAAATAATAAACAAATCAGACAACATCAAGACTGGAATGCATTCGAACAGGTGTCCCGTATGGATCAGCGTATGATAGAAAATCTAATCGAAGATTCACTGGTACAAGCTGCGGAAAGATCGGATGATAAATTAAAGGGTTCGCTTCCGGGTAGTTTGTATAGAATGATTCAAGAAAAACTGAATCATGGAAAAAAACAAATGGATTGGAAAAGGGTTCTCCGTTTATTTGTAGGGACAGGAAGAAAAACATTTATAAAAAATACGATAAGAAAACCATCCAAAAGATATGGGACGAGTCCGGGTATTCAAATCAAACAAAGACAAAAAATTTTGGTGGCATTAGATACATCGGGAAGTATAACTACAGATGAAATTTCCACTTTTTTTAGTGAACTGATTCATATAAAAAGGCAGAATGCAGAAATTATGATTGTGGAATGTGATGCCAAAATCCAAAGGGCTTATGTTTTCAATAAACAATTCCCCAAGGAAATCAAAGGGGCAGGAGGAACGAATTTTAATCCTGTAATCCATTATGCCAATGAAGAATATTTACCCAATGCAATCATTTATTTTACAGATGGATTCGGCTCAGTGCCTGATATTTCACCTCGATTCCCTATATTATGGTTGATTTCTAAAGACGGAATAAAAGAAGAAGATCTTACTTGGAAAAAATTACCCGGAAGAAAAGTGAAAATGTCATAAATCGGTTTCAAAGTAGATGCCGAGATGCTTAAACATAAATATTTTCAGACAATTGCTTAATTACCAATCTATATCGAAATCACATTATTGGAAGATTTTTGTCCAATAATTTAAATCCTTTTACCTATGATAAAAAGAATTGTGAAACTAACCTTCGAAGCAAATAATGCAAATCATTTTTTGGAAATATTCCAAGCAAGCAAAAACAAAATAGTCAAGAGCAAAGGTTGCCATTCTGTAGAATTATTACAATCTTCTCTTTCTCCGAATATTTTTTTTACATTTAGCATATGGGATAGTGAAGAGGATTTGAATAATTATAGGCATTCGGAATTATTCCAAAAAACATGGAAAAATGTAAAAGTCCTTTTTGCTGAAAAACCCGAAGCTTGGACTGTAAATAGTTTGGAAGAAATAAAAACCAATTTAGTTGACCAATGAGTTTTAAAAAAATCATTCGGGAATTGGAAAAAGAATTGCAATTAAATTCCAATAAGGAAAATGCTTTCCAAATGGCAAAGTATATGAAAAACCATTTTGTTTATTTTGGTATTAAATCACCTGAAAGAAAAAGTATTTCTGCTCCGTTTATCAAAACATTATCCAAAGACTACGGGAAGAATTATTGGGAAATAACAAAAATATTGTGGAAAAAAGAACAAAGGGAATTCCAATATATTGCAATGGAAATTTTAGCCAAAACCAAAAAACATTGGGATGAAAAAAGCATTGATTTATTTAAGGAAATAATAATAGATAAATCGTGGTGGGACAGCATAGATTTTATTGCTTCTAATTTGGTCGGGAATTTCATGCTAATATTCCATTCGGATGATTATTCACTCATGCGGAAATGGAATAGGAATGAAAATATGTGGATAGTAAGAACTTCAATTTTATTCCAACTTAAACTCAAGGAAAAAACGGATTGGAAATTATTACAAGACAATATTTTGGCACATGGAGATTCCAAGGAATTTTTTCTTAGAAAAGCAATGGGTTGGGCATTAAGGGAATTCAGTAAAAGAGAGGGAGACCTAGTGGAAGAGTTCATTGAAGAAAACCATCACTTGTCGGGCTTGACAAAAAGAGAAGCATTAAAATGGTTAAAGAATAGTCGTAAATAGAACATAACTAAAACTTAAATTCCATGAAAAATATTTATTTAATAATCGTCTTTTTTTTATTTGCATTCAGTAGTTGTAATCATTCCGAAACAAAAACGGAAACAGAAAAACAAACGCTCAAAAAAATTGTAAAAAAACCGGAAAACATTTCTTTTTCGTATGAAGAAATTCTAGGTAGCGAGGACATGGGAAATTTCAAAATAAAAGTCTTTTTGGAAATAGATGGAGAGAAACACTTTCTAGAAGAAGAGGGTCTGCCCGGTTTGGATGAAATGATGTCTCCCGCCGAAGAAATGAAAAACAACTTGGCTTCAGCAGGCGGCTGGTGGGCAGGTTTTGGTGTGAATTATGCTGCATTTTGGGATAGCGGAAAAATCATTGTAAAAAAGGAAACCTTGGAAGAATTAACCGAAGAAATGATTGAAGAAAATCCGGAATTAGCCAAACCTATGGTGGAAATTCTCAAGGAAATAAAAATAGACGCAAAATAGATTTTAATTTCTGAATACAGGATTACCTTTCGGGCAATTCTGTATTCAGAAAGCCGCCCAAATCAGGAATGAGGTCCTTAATACTTTTTACAAATTCATTTGTGCCATCGCTTACCTTATTCAAACTATCCCAATATAATTGATAGATTTTTTCCGAGCCTTCGTGCAGGGAAATATCCCTTCCTTTCGTCCCTGTTGCTCCTTTTGATATTTTTTCACCAAGCTCTTCCAATAAGGAAATCTTCTCCTTTAAAATATTGAATTTTTCTTTGTTGAAACTGAAAGTCGTATCCACCAAAACCGTCCCATAAACATCTACCGAGAAATCAATTTTTTCTGTCGAAACCACAATATTATAGCTCCTATGGTATCGGGGAGGAGTGGAACTATCCGTAAACCTGTATTCGATTCTATCAATTTTTTGAGTATCCATCTTATCCATAATTTTATTATTACAAGCCATTGAGAATAGAATCAATAAGCCAAAAGTAATATTTATAACTACTTTCATATCGAAATGATGATTATTTGATTATAAATTATATAGTAACAAAGGAACTATTATTTTTGCAACCTTATTACAAGGTAAACAATCCACAAGCTAACAAAGTATCTAATTCATAAAAATTAAAAAAATGTATCGGACTCACAAATGCGGAGATTTACGCATGGAAAACGTAGGAGAGGAAGTAATATTAAGCGGCTGGGTACAAGGTTCACGAGACCTCGGCTATATGATGTACACCGACTTGCGTGATCGATACGGCATAACCCAACTCATTTTCATAGAAGAAAACACATCCAAGGAGTTGTTCGAAAAGGCAAGGACTTTGGGGAGGGAATATGTCGTTCGGGTGAAAGGGACGGTTTTGGAAAGGAAATCCAAAAATCCGAATATTCCTACAGGAAACATAGAAATTGCGGTAAGCGATTTGGAAATTCTGAATGTTTCTAAAGTTCCGCCTTTCACAATAGAGAATGATACAGATGGGGGAGAGGACATCCGAATGAAATACCGTTATTTGGACTTACGTCGAAAACCCTTGCAGGAAAGTCTGATGTTCCGTTCCAAAGTAGCTGTAGAAACTAGGAGTTTTTTATCCAAGGAGGGCTTTATCGAAGTGGAAACGCCTGTATTGATAAAAAGTACGCCCGAGGGTGCGAGGGATTTTGTCGTTCCTAGCCGAATGAATAAGGGGCAATTCTATGCTTTGCCACAATCTCCACAAACTTTCAAACAGATTTTGATGGTGGGTGGATTGGATAAGTATTTCCAACTAGTGAAATGTTTCAGGGATGAGGATTTGAGGGCTGACCGCCAACCCGAATTCACGCAGATTGACTGCGAGATGTCTTTCGTTACCCAAGAAGATATTCTGAATACATTCGAGCGTCTGACCCAATATCTATTCAAGACTTGCAAAGGTTTGGATTTTGGAAAATTCCCAAGGATGACCTATGACGAAGCCATGGAGAAATATGGTTCTGACAAACCGGATATCCGTTTCGGAATGGAATTCCATAATCTAAATGACCTTGCCAAAGGCAAGGGTTTCCCTGTTTTCGATAGTGCGGAATTGGTCGTTGGAATCAATGCGGAGGGACAAGCAGAAAATTATTCCAATAAGGATATTAAAAAATTGACAGAGTGGATGCAACGCCCACAAATCGGTGCCAAAGGATTGGTTTATGTGAAATTCGGAAATGATGGTTCTGTAAAATCCAGTGTCGGTAAATTTTATTCTGAGGATGATCTACGTGCTTGGGGTGAAGAATTCGGTGCCAAGAAAGGAGATATGCTTTTGATTCTCTCGGGAGAAGAAGAAAAAACCCGCAAACAAATGAACGAACTCCGTTTGGAAATGGGTACTCGTATGGGACTCCGAAAACCACAGGATTTCAAGCCGCTTTGGGTCGTTGATTTTCCATTATTGGAATGGGATGAAGATTCTGAAAGGTTCCATGCCATGCACCATCCTTTCACTTCTCCCAAAAAAGAAGATATGGAAAGAATGATGAACGGAGACCACGAAACGATGAAATCCCTACGGGCGGATGCTTATGATTTGGTTATCAATGGTGTTGAAATCGGTGGCGGTTCTATTCGTATCCATGACAAGGATTTGCAATCCAAGAATTTTGATTTGCTAGGTTTCACCAAAGAAGAAGCAGAGGCACAATTCGGTTTCCTTTTGGGAGCATTCGAATACGGTGCGCCGCCACATGGTGGTTTGGCTTTCGGTTTTGACAGGTTGTGTGCCGTGATGATGACAGGGGAGGGAGCCATTCGGGATTTCATTGCTTTCCCTAAGAATAACCAAGGACGGGATATGATGATAGATGCTCCATCATTGATACATGACGAACAATTGGACGAGCTTTGTTTGGCTATAAATTTGCCTGACGAAGACTAACCGATAAAATAATGAATTTTTAAAACCGCTATATTTTTATTTATATGGCGGTTTTTTTATTAGATTTGGAGATACTAAGATTTTGCTCTAATGCAATTAAAAAAACTAAAAAAGGTTAACTATAATAAATAGTTTTACGAATTAAAATATAATAACAATGAAGAACACAATACGATTTACTTGCATAAGCCTGATTATACTTTTCGCCATTCCCTCTTTCGCTACCATATCTACAATAAATCCAATTCCCCAAAAAGAAAAGAAGAGAAAAAATATTTTCAAAGAATTAAGCTCTGAAGAATTACTTACCTTATCCAATAGTGAAATAAAAGAAAAAGTCGGTAGAAAATTAAAGTTAAGAGAAAAACTTGCTTTGAAAATTATCCGAAAAATCGCTAAGAATTCCAAAAAGAAAAAGACCGAAAAAGACGGTCCGAAAAAAAACATTTATGGAATCCTATCACTTACTTTTGCTATTGCAGGATTATGTTTACTTCTCTTTCCCTTGTTTGGGCTATTATTAGTTTTTTCAGCTATTGCACTTGGTATTATTGGCTTAATAAATGATGAACCTAAAAAAGGATTGTCCATCGGAGGAATTATTGTTGGTGGAGTAGCCAGCCTAGTTATTCCTTACGCCATATTAATCATACTCATACTCCTCTCCTTATGAGAATTTAATCATGTTTTTAATTTTTATGTTCCATTGAATTTTCGATAATTTCAAAAACTTGTTTTTGTTCTTGTTCATTAGAAAAAGAAAAGAACATTACTTGTTGTCCCTTATTGGTTTTGTGAACTGTAAAATCTTCCATAAAGGTTAAGCGGATTCGTGCATCCTTGTTCAAGGAAATTCGTCTGATTTTATCCAATGGAATAATTATGTTTTTCTCTTTATAAATGTAAAATATTCTTTTATTCGTAATCCAAAATGCCTCATAAGATATTATTCCGATTCTCCGATTTTCTTTTATCCAAATACAATATTCGTTATTATAGCCCTCTAGGATTTCATGGCTTAATTTATTTTCTAATTTATGTGTTTCATAAAATGCCTTTAATTCTTCTATGTCCGTATAATTTTCTTTTTCCCTCTTCATAGAAATTATCTTATGGAGAGAAACTTCCGCTTCGATTATGTTTTTTATCGGACCGATGATTAATACTCTTTCTTTTATCAATGAAGCGGAATCCTTATTATATAATTGCAGGGAAATATAATTTAAGTCGTCCTTGAATTTTTGTCCAAAAAAAGAGACTACATTTTTTACGGGGAAATGATAATTTATCTTTTTAAAATATCCTTTTTCGAAAACAATGGTTTTATCCGTTATTGCGAATGTAGATTTATAATGCAACAGATATTTTGCTATCGCAATAATCAGAGGAAAAAATAAAAAGAATAAAAAATAATAATTGTACTTAAATGAAATCAGGATAATTATTGAAATAGACAAAAAATAATTATGCCTGAATAAAAATTGAAATATTTATAATACAAAATAATTCATTCTGCCTGTAAATATTTTGCTTACAATATCAAATGAGAGGGACAATAATAAAACAAAAAGCAACATAGAATAAACAAAAAAAATACTCCAACTTTCCGAGTGCCAAAAAGTAAGCATAAAAACAGCCCAAACAAAAAGCCAGGGCAATGAAGGAATTATTCTTTTTTTATATCTCAAAAAAACATCAAAATCAAACCTGGATCCGACCTTTTCCGACCATAATAATTTTTCTCCCGGAGGCACTAAACATCTGTGCGGATCATGATCTAATATTTCTTTGTATTTGGGCATTTAATATTTTTTATTGAAATTTATCAAAGGCTTTTTTTATTTTATCGAATACCTTATCTCTTTCGACTTTATCTTTAAATTCCAAATCGCAGAAAGTTGAATCCCCGGACAATATTTTTATCGTTCTTCCATTCTTAAAACTAATCCTTATACTTGTTTTCGATTGTTTTAAGATTTTATTGATTTCTTTATAATGGATTAAATTAATATGGTTTTCTGTTTTATTTCTCAAGTTAAGGTAATCTTTTCCAGAATAAATAAATAAGAAATGCCTATCCGTTACCCAAAAAGCTTGTTGCTCTTTATTCCAATCCCAAAGGCTACCTTTCTTCCAATCTTTCTTGCAGAATAATTCATCACCCGACAAAGGCTCAACAATATCTTTGGTATAATATTTTTCTAATTTTAATGTTTTAAAAAAAGTATGAAGCTCATCTTTTTGCGTTTCATTTTGTTCGGATTCTATCCGTTCTTTTAATATTCCATAAGCTTGGATTCCGTTTTTCAAATTCGACAAAGTAATTTTAAAAGATTTGTCTTCCTTGAAATAAGGCTTGATAATAATCTTGGATAAATCTGTTTTTATTGGTTCTATATTCACTTCTAAAATACGATCCAATGGCAAATAATAATTCCGTTCTTTAATTTTTCCTTTTCGGATAATTAGATTTTTATTCGTGAGATAGTATTTCTTTTTACTCGAAAATAAAGTTCCTTTCACTTCTTCTGACCAAAGCAGTTTTTCTCCATACGGAATAAAATCCGTGGTTTCATCATAATCCAATATGT